>JAITHO010000073.1 GCA_031279915.1 Tannerellaceae bacterium | reverse complement strand
GGAGGGAGGCCGACTTTAACTCTGAAAAGGCTTGAGGTTTGGTTGTCGCCTTCGAATTTCAATAGTGATCTGGAGGCGGTCAGGTCGATTGAGTCGAGTTGATTGCTGGAGCAGTCTATTTGCTCCAGATTTGCGAGCGATGATACGTTGAGTGAGATTAATTGATTGAAGGAGCAGAGGATTTCTCTTATGCTTTTGAGTGTTGAGAGGTTGAGGGAATCTAATTTATTGCCCGAACAGGCTATTCGCTCTAAGTGGATTAGCGGAAAAAGGTTAAGTGCGCTTATGTCGTTGAAGCTGCAGTCGAGACTTTCTAATTTCAGAAGTTCCGCAACGTGCAGGGAGGTCAATTGATTATTTGCGCACGATAGTTTCTTTAGGTTGGTTAGGGATATAAGGTTGAGTTCGTTTAATTGGTTCCGCGAGCAGTCGAGATATTCTAATTGGCTTAGCTCTGAGAGGTTGAGGCTATCGAGTTGATTGTATCCGCAGCTTAGTGATTTAAGGTTTGGAAGTGATTTAAGGTTCAGATTGCTCAGTTGATTGCCGGAGCAGTCGAGTCTGGCTAAGAATGCGAGCCCAGGCAGATCGAGATTGGCTAATCGGTTGTTATAACAGGCCAAATAGGATAGCATTGGAGAGCCTGAAAGCTTGAGCGAGCTTAGCTGATTGTTTGAGCAAGACAATGCTTCTAAGCTTGTAAGCCCTGAGAGGTTCAGGCTTGTCAATTGATTGTTATTGCAGGCTATATAGCTCAAGGAGTTATTCCGCGAAAGCTTCAAATCGCTTATTTGATTGTGCGAGCAGGCGAGGTAAGTTATTGTTTCTATCCTTGAAAGGTCGAGGCTTGCTAATTGATTGTGCGAACAGTATATTTTTTTGAGGCGGGTTCGCTGCAGACCTTCAATTGTTCTTATCTGATTGTCGTAGCAATAAAGGTTGATGAGTTGTGGGAGTGATGAAAGGTTGAGTGATCGGAGTAGATTGCCTGAACAGTATAGTGTGGCCAGGTTTGAGAGCGATGCAAGGTTGAGATTCCGTATCCGATTGTTATAGCAATAAAGCTCCTTTATGCTTGTGAGCGATGAGAGGTCGATTGAGCTCAATTGATTGCTTGAACAGTTAAGTTCGGCCATCGAGCTAAGTCCCGTAAGGTTCATTGCCGTCAGTTGATTGTTGGCGCAAGACAGGGTGATTATGTTTTTTAGCCCTTCAAGATTGAGGGTGGCGAGTTGATTGTCATAACAGTACAGCGCCTCCAGGGAGGTAAGCGATGAAGGGTCGAGCTCGGGCAGTTTATTGTTGGAGCAGTCGAGTTCAATGAGCCGTTCAAGTTCGGCGAGCTTAAGGGAGCTTAGATTATTGTAGGAACAGTCTAAGTAAGTCAATGAGTTTAGCGGCGAAGCATCAAGTTCGCTTAAATTATTATACGAGCAATACATATACTCTAATGCCCGAAGCTCTGCAATGGCTATTGAGGTCAATTGATTGTTCGAACAGTTTAATTCTTTAAGCAGCGAAAGTGAGGAAAGCTTAAGTTCGGTCAACTGATTATTGGCGCAATCTATTTTTTCAAGATTTATGTTGGCTGAAAAGTCGAGGGCCGGCAATTGATTATCGGCGCAGGCGAAGTAGGTCAGCTTGGGGAAGGATGATACGTCGAGCGACTTCAGTTGGTTGCCGGCGCAAGATAAATAAACCAAATCTTCGCTTGACGGAAGCTCAAGGACTGCAATGTTGTTATCGGAACATTCAAGGAAGGATAGCTTATGGCAGGACGATAGCCTGAGCGCGGCCAATTGGTTGCCCTCACAGAAAAGTCGCTCTAATGGCGAGGCCGTTGGAATGATGATGGCCGTTAATTGATTATTGGAGCAGTGCATGTACTTCAGCGAATCAAGATTTGATAGATCAATCGTTCCCCTCAAATCTGCGTTCGACAGAGTCAATTGTATGATTCGCTTGCCCACGGAGTTTTCCGACCAGATTATTCCTGTCCAATCGCTCGGCAGAGCGTTGCCGTCGGCAGAAGCTTTATTCCATTCAAGTCCGTTGCGGTCGATGAAGTTGTTTATAGTTTCAATATCTTTCGCCGAGTATGTTTGGGCGTTGATTGAACTTGCAAACATGGTCGCAGCCAAAAGGAGCAAGCTGCATAAGGATTGTTTTTTCATATCAGTCGAAATTATGGCGGTGAATAATATATACCAAAGGTATGTTTACGGATTCATTAAGGCAAACGCGCATTGGTTTCGGTTCTCGCGGACTTACAGAAAGTTGTATTGCTCGCAGTTATGAGATACCTTTGGATAAAGAAAGCAAGAATAACTCTATTAGTATTATATGACAAAACGATTTGACTTCTTAGTTATAGGTTCCGGCATTGCCGGCATGAGTTTCGCCCTGAAAGTAGCTTCAAAGGGCAGCGTCGCGCTTATCGCCAAGACAAGTTTAGAAGAGGCCAACACCTATTTTGCTCAGGGCGGCATTGCATCGGTTACAAATCTTTTCACTGATAATTTCGAGAAGCATATTGAGGATACAATGATAGCCGGCGCATGGTTGAGCAATCGGGAAGCGGTTGAGATGGTGGTGCGCAACGCTCCCCGACAGATAAGCGAACTTATAAGTTGGGGCGTGGACTTCGACAGAGACGAAAAAGGTAATTTCGACTTACATCGGGAGGGCGGCCACTCGGAGTTTCGTATCTTACACCACAAGGATCGCACCGGAGCGGAGATACAAGACAGTTTGATCAGGGCCGTGCGGCTTCACCCCAACATAAGCGTATTCGAGAATCACTTCGCTATAGAGATACTTACCCAGCATCACCTTGGAGTTACGGTCACGCGGCAAACGCCCAACATAGAATGTTATGGAGCTTACATCATGGACCTCTCCTCAAAGCAAATTCATACCTTCCTCTCCAAGATTACAATGATGGCCACCGGAGGCATAGGCGCGGTTTATCAAACCACAACCAACCCATTGGTGGCAACAGGTGATGGCGTGGCCATGGTGTATCGCGCCAAGGGAACCGTTAAAGACATGGAGTTCGTTCAGTTCCACCCGACCGCGCTTTATAGTCCGGGCGACCGTCCGTCGTTCCTAATCACCGAAGCTATGCGTGGATTTGGGGCCGTTCTGCGCAGCCGCGACGGAAAAGAGTTTATGCACAAGTACGACGAGCGCTTAGCCTTAGCGCCTCGAGATATAGTTGCTCGCGCCATCGACAACGAGATGAAGATTCGTGGTGACGACCACGTCTTTCTCGACGTAACGCACAAGGAAGCGAGTGAAATCCGCAAGCATTTCCCCACCATCAACGAGAAATGCCTATCAATTGGTCTCGATATAACCAAAGACTACATCCCCGTAGCCCCTGCCGCTCACTATCTGTGCGGCGGGATACAGGTTGATCATAACGGCCGCTCCTCCATCCGCCGATTATACGCCGCCGGAGAGTGTTCTTGCACCGGTTTGCACGGCGGCAACCGTCTTGCATCCAATTCTCTCATCGAGGCCGTTGTATACGCCGACGCCGCAGCTTCAAACAGCATCCCCGAACTACCCAACTTAAGCTGGGAAGAGTGCATCCCGGAATGGAACGACGAAGGCGTAAGCGAATCAGAGGAGATGGTGCTTATCACACAGAGCGCCCGAGAAGTTGGACAGATAATGAGCACCTACGTAGGCATCGTTCGATCCGATTTAAGGTTACGCCGAGCCTGGCAACGCTTAGACATAAACTATCTAGAGACAGAAGACCTCTTCAAGCGCTCCGTTGCATCAAAAGATATATGTGAATTGCGTAATATGATCAACGTTGGCTACCTCATAATGCGCCAAGCGATTGAACGCAAGGAGAGCCGAGGCTTACACTATATGCTCGACTATCCTCCAAGCGACTAAGACTCAAATTTAAGGTTATCCACGCTTGCGAGCCGTTGCCGTAAGCGCGGGGCAAGGCTCTTCCGGATTCGCAGAGTGATGCGGCAATCCGTTTGAAAGTTGCGCGAGATTACCGCCGGCTTCTCTTCTTTCAAAATACGCATTACAACGTTTTGCTGCGGATATTCGAAAACGATGCCGAAGGTATCATCCACCGTCCGCTCCTCGATTTGAGCGTTGGCGATAGCGTCGGCGGCTGCGTTGCGGTAGGCAACAATCAGTCCGCTAGTTCCGAGCTCTATGCCGCCGAAGTATCGAACCACGACAATAAGTACATCCGTAAGCTCGCTCGACTTGATTCGTCCGAGAATAGGTTTGCCTGCGGTCGACGAAGGTTCGCCGTCGTCGTTTGATCTGTAAACCGAGCCGTCGGGGCCCAGCATATAGGCCCAACATACATGTCTTGCGTCGTAGAACTTCTTCCGCAAGGCGTCAACATGTTCCATTGCCTCCTCGGCCGAGGCAACAGGGATGGCGAAAGAAAGAAAGCGGCTCCTTTTCTCCGAGAAGAAACCCTCGGAAGGAGCCGCTATGGTTCTGAAGCAGTCGTTGGGCATGAAAGATAGTTAGTCGGGGATGTGGGTTTGGCGTTCCTCGGCATAAGCCCTGAAGTCCTTCATTATTTCCTCGATCTCCTCGATAAAATAAGGATCGCTCACGCAGTTGCATATCGCCTCGTAGTACGCCATGATTGCAGGTATGGCGCAGATGTCTTGCCCGCGCAGAAGGAAGAATGGTTCCTCCTTGTCGTAACAGTCTTTGATCATTTTGATAGGGTTTTTCATGTTGCCTAAGAATTTAATGTACGTGATTTAATGTTTGAAACTTAATAATCATTTGTGCAGAAGCTCTTGTTTGAGAAAAGATGCGGTGAAGCTGCCCGTATCCTCAGCGGCTATCATCTCTTCCGGCGTTCCGGCGAAGAGGATGTTGCCGCCTTTACGTCCACCTTCGGGGCCGAGGTCGATGATGTAGTCGGCGCACTTTATGACATCCATGTTGTGCTCAATGATGATGACGGTATTGCCTTTGTCGACCAATCTCTGCAGAACGCCGAGCAGAACGCGAACGTCTTCGAAGTGCAGTCCGGTAGTCGGTTCGTCGAGTATATATAGAGTCTTGCCGGTGTCTCGCTTAGCGAGTTCGGTTGCAAGCTTAACGCGCTGGCTTTCGCCTCCGGAGAGGGTAGTCGAAGGCTGTCCGAGCTTGATGTATCCCAGCCCGACGCTCTGCATAGCCTTGATCTTGCCCACGATGTTGGGCAGATTCTCAAAGCATTCAACGGCCATGTTGATCGTCATGTCGAGAACGTCGGCAATCGACTTGCCTCGGAATCTCACCTCCAGCGTTTCGCGATTGTATCTCTTTCCCTGACATTCTTCGCATGAAACCAGAACGTCCGGAAGGAAGTTCATCTCTATGGTCTTGTATCCGCTGCCTCCGCAGGTTTCGCATCGCCCGCCCTTGACGTTGAAGGAGAATCTTCCAGGCTTGTATCCTCTGATCTTTGCCTCAGGCATGCTGACAAAGAGGTTGCGTATCTCGCCGAACAGTCCCGTATAGGTAGCCGGATTGCTTCTCGGAGTGCGTCCGATGGGCGACTGATCAACATTGACCACTTTATCTATATACTGAACTCCCTCGATGGCGTCGTAAGGCAATGGTTCGGCCAGGGCGCGATAGAACATGCGGCTGAGGATTGGTTGCAGAGTGTGGTTGATGAGCGTCGACTTTCCGCTACCCGAAACTCCGGTCACGCAGATGAGCGTTCCGAGCGGGAAGCTTGCATTCACGTTCTTGAGGTTGTTGCCCGACGCTCCCAGCAGAGCGATCTGCTTGCCGTTGCCTTTGCGACGCAGAGCAGGGACTTCAATCTTCATCGTTCCGTTGAGATAAGCCGCGGTGAGAGTATCGGCCTTGGGCATCTTGCCGGGCAGACCGGCGAACACGACCTGCCCTCCTTGCCTTCCGGCTCGCGGACCGAGGTCGATAACATAGTCGGCATTGAGCATCATCTCCCGATCATGCTCTACGACGATGACCGAGTTGCCTCCGTCGCGCAGCTGCTTTAGCGAATGTATGAGCCTCATGTTGTCTCTCTGATGGAGGCCGATGCTTGGCTCGTCGAGGATGTAGAGCACGTTCACCAGCTTGCTGCCGATCTGGGTTGCCAATCGGATACGCTGACTCTCTCCGCCCGAGAGGCTTGCCGCCGGTCGGTTGAGCGACAGATAGTCAAGCCCAACGTCGAGCAGGAATCGTATGCGCGACCGTATCTCCTTCAATATCTCAACCGCAATCCGCCGCTGCCTGAGGTCGAGGCGTTCTTCCAATCCTTGCACCCATTGATACAGTCCGGAGATGTCCATTTCGGCAACGGCGGCTATGTTGAGGCCGTCGATGCGATAGTTGAGCGCTTCTTGATTGAGCCTTGCTCCCTTGCATTCGGGGCATGTTTCGACGCCAACGAATTGTCCGGCCCATTTGCGGGCATTCTCGGAAGCGTCGTCGTCTTGTTGCATCTTGATGTAGCGAACGACGCCTTCGTAGTTGCCTATCATGGCTGCTTGTTCGCCTGGGGCGAGCTTCATATCGAGGCGTCCGGAGCATCCGTTCATGATCTCAAACATGGCTTCTTCGGGAATGTTGGCTATGGGCGTTCTGATCGTTACGCCGTGCTTTGCGCATATTGCTTCGATTTGGCGGAAGATAAGCGTGCTGCGATATGATCCGAGGGCGATGATTCCTCCCTGATAGATGTTGAGCGCTGGGTTTGGCACGACCTTGGCCATGTCGATGATGTTCTGCTCGCCGAGTCCGTTGCATGTGGGGCAGGCTCCTTGCGGCGAGTTGAAGGAGAAGCTGTGCGGAGCCGGTTCCTTGTAGGATAATCCGGTAGCAGGATCCATGAGTCGTCGGCTAAAGTATCGTTCGGTTTCTTTTTCGGCGTCGAAGATGAGCATCAGTCCGTCGCCTTGCTTCATGGCTGTGAGGGCCGACTGTCGCAAATTGCGTTCCATATCCGGCCCAACGATCATCTTGTCGACAACGAGCTCTATGCTGTGCATTTTGTATCGATCGAGCTTCATGCCCGGATTGAGGTCTTCAAATTCTCCGTCGACTCTTACGAGCATGTATCCTTTTTTGCGGACTTGTTCGAAGAGCTCTTTGTAGTGCCCTTTGCGGTTGCGCACCAGTGGGGCGAGGATGTAGATGCGCCGGCCCAGATAGTCTTTGGTGATGAGCTCGATGATTTGATCGTCGGTGTACTTCACCATTTTTTCGCCGCTTTGATAGGAAAAGGCTTCGCCGGCGCGCGCATATAGGAGGCGGAAAAAGTCGTACACTTCGGTGGTGGTTCCAACGGTTGATCGCGGATTGCGGTTCGTTGTTTTTTGTTCGATGGAGATGACGGGGCTGAGGCCGGTTATTCGGTCGACGTCGGGCCGCTCCATATTGCCGAGGAAATTGCGGGCATAAGCCGAGAAGGTTTCTATATATCTCCGCTGCCCTTCGGCAAAGATGGTATCGAAAGCCAGCGACGACTTCCCGCTGCCGCTCATGCCGGTTATGACCGTAAGCGAGTTGCGCGGTATATCTACATCAATATTCTTGAGATTGTGCACTCTGGCCCCCCAAACGGAGATAAGCCCTTTCTCAACTGCTTCTTTGTTGCTTGCCATTATATATAGGGGAATAATTTCGTATTTCCTACAAAGAAACGATTTTTTATCCGGATTAGGGAGGCGATGCCCCACGGCTTTGTTGCGGAGGCCTCATTGCTGCGGAGGGATGCGTATCACAACAGATACGCCATCTCCACACTTGTGGAAATACCTCATTCAACATTTCCACAGTCCCCACAACTGTGGAAGTCCCTATTTTATCTTCAGGAACTTAGTAAAGCTCTCCACAAGCGTGGAGGCCTTCATCACCATCAAATAAGGAGTTCCACAAACGTGGAAACTATCAATGCTACTAAACAACGGTATCCACAAGTGTGGAGGCTTTTAGTGAGGTAAAGTGGCGATTTCCACAAATGTGGGAGCTTCGGTTGTGGCTCAGTGGCGGGCTCAGACATGGGTAAGGATGGCGAGAAACTGGCAGCTCTCCTCTAAATCCTTATATTTGGGCAATAAATGAAAATGACGGAGCAATCCAACTAAACAGTATATCAATGAAAAGAATCCTGCATACTATCTTTTTCATCCTCGTTGCCGCCCCTGTTTGGAGCCAAACTTTGCTGAGCGATCGGGCTATCATTAGCTTGGTGACCTACGATCCGTCGGAGGGTGCGGTCTTTACCGTCTATGGGCATACGGCCATCAGGGTTAGCGATCCATCCAATGATATTGATCTCATATTCAACTACGGTATATTCGACTTTGGGGAGAGCGATTTTATCTATCGCTTTACTAAGGGCGAAACTGATTACAAGCTGGGTGTGGTGAGCTTCCGTCATCTGCTCGTTGAATGTGAGGTTCGTGGATGCGGGGCGCGCGAGCTGGTGCTGAATCTGCTTCCCCAGGAGCGGCAGGCTATCTGGGAGGCTCTGCTGCTGAATGCTCGTCCGGAGAATGCCACGTACCGCTATAACTTCTTTTTCGATAATTGTGCGACGCGTCCTTTGCTTTTGATTGAGAAATACGTGTTGGGAAAGATTGTGTATGCTCCTCGCGGGGAGCTCCATACATTTCGGCAGCTCATTAACCATTGCATGCGCAATAATCCGTGGATGATATTCGGTACGGAGCTGGTTTTGGGGAGCCCAGCCGATCGCACGGCCACTCCGCGCGAGGAGCTATTCTTGCCTCTCTATCTTGAGTCGGCCTTTGCCGGCGCCACAATAGTCAGCTCCGTTGGTGCAGAGCGTCCTCTCACGTTGCGATGCAATACGCTAGCTGTGGGCCGCGAGCCCGATGTGTCGCGCGCGCTTGTCGGTCCGTTAGCTTGCGCGTTGATCATGCTTGGGCTCGTGGCTTTAATATTGTTTTGGGAGATGTATTATAATGTATACTTCCGTTGGGTAGATGTGCTGCTGTTGGTGGTTGGCGGGCTGGCGGGCTGCTTGATTTTTTTCCTGTCCTTCGTATCGGTACATCCGGCCACTTGGCCGAACTGGGTGATCCTTTGGCTCCATCCTTTTCATCTTATAGGGGCGGCGCTCGTGCTCGTCAAGCGATGGCGTCAGGGGGCGAATCTGTATCACATCCTGAATATCCTTTGCATAGCCATACTGTTGTTGTGCTGGCCAATGATTCCGCAGCGCTTCAACATAGCCTTCCTGCCGATGATGCTGTGCTATGGGCTTCGGTCGGCAGCAGCGCTTACGAGGTGAACGGGGCTCGGCCCTTACTTCAATGCGAAGGCAACGATAGCGTTTTCGCCGAATGCTCGTCCGCCCAAGTTTTCTATTGAGAGGTTGTTGGACATCGAGCGTTTCATTGTCTCCACTTTTCCTACCTGATACTCAAAGCGGATGGAGGCGTTAGTGTCGTTTTTCATGACGACAAATCCTGATATAACGTTTTTCCCGGAATATACACGTCCGGACACCATCTGGTTTTTCCCGACATAATATCGTGGTTCGATATCATTTTGCCCTTGTCGTACAAATCCGCTTCTCACCCACACGCAATCGCTGCCATTACCTCCCTTGAGATCTACATGCATTGTTACTATCACTAACCACTGTCCGGGCGGCACTGTGAGAAAAGTTCCTGTTCCTCTGAAGACATCTTTCCAATTTGAAGGTGTTAGTCGGGCTCCATTAGCCGACAGAGATGCTGCCGGGGTTGTTTTCATAGCATTGTTGTTTTGCCATGTTCCTATGCCGTTCTCGTCGGCTACTATTATTTTTCCATCGCCGGGGTTTCCGTAGGTATATATCAGCGAGTCGGTCAAGGTGACGGGCATATTGATCTGCAGCGGTGCGGAGCCGGCAAGGTTGATTGCATGTCCGTTAGTATTGAGGGTCGCATCTTTAGTAATTGTACCTCCTAAGTGCATGGTATCGCCAATAATCGTGAGGCCTTCATTAGCGCTGTCAGGAAATGGCCAGGCAGCGTTCCATCGTGTTCCGTTCCAGTAATAAACTCTTGGGGAGAACATGGCATTGTCCGTAAGATTGTATACGGTTAGCCCGGCATGAGTTTCCTTAATCTTAGTGCGTGCGTTGTTAATCCAATCGGGATCATTTGTAGCGATGAAGGGTTCGAGGGTAGCTGTATCAACCAGCATTACTCTGGGCAGCATTAGTCCTCCCTTGTCGGAGGTAATGTTGGCAGGGTCGTTGGTCGAGGCGGGATTGCCGGGCTCTTGTGTTTTCAGTTCGAGTAGAGCAGCCCTTGCGGGTTGTTTGTCGGAGCCAATAGTTAGCTGTGCTTGTGCGGCAATGATTGCGAATGTTGCCGCAATGAGGCTAAGTAGTATTCTTTTCATTTCAGTGTGTTTTAAAATAAATTAGGGAACGAGCGCAAAGGCCACTATTGAGTTTTCGCTCCAATAGTCGTCGCCTCCGAAATTATACGCATTCGGGCCAGAGCTGCCGGTACTTTGAATAGTTTCTGTCCTTGTAACTCTGTATGTGTAAGTAGCTCTACTGTTCGACTTGTTGTGTATTATCACGTATCCGCTTATTATATTATAATTCAGAAAAACATGCCCTGAAATCTTATTATTATTTCCGACAAAGATGCCCGGATCGAAAGTGTTGGTACCATCTTTAAAGAAAGTGGTCTCCATCCAGTATCTGGCGGCCTCTTGGGTACTACCCACTACGGCAAGCATAGTTACCATCACAAGCCATCGTCCCGGCGGTAATGTAATCCATGCGTATGTATTTACCACAGTTGTTTTGTCATTTAAAAGCACGTCCGCTCCATTGGGGTCAAATCTTGCGACAGGCGCTACGACGGGTATGGTGTTGTTATTTTTCCAGATGGCATTGCCGTCGGCGTCCGACATTATCACCTGGTCTTTCTTGGGCGCATTATGCGGATAATAAAAGGTATTGTTGAGGCGTACCGGCGTTGCTACGTTCAAGGGATTGCTTCCGCTTAATCGTAGCTCATTGGCAGTGTTGAAGGCTACGGATTTCTTCAGCTGCAAGTCGAGTTGCATGTTGCTGCCGTTCATGGTGATTCCGTTGCCGAGAGTTACGGCCTTAGGCGCAGGCATTATCCAGGAGCTCCCGTTCCAGATGTAAACTCCGACCTTGAGCGGAGGTGCGCTGTTATTGATATTGAATACCATCAGCCCTGCATGTTTTTCCTTAATCTTTGATGAGGCGTTGTTTGTCCAGTCAGGGTCGGTGGTAGAGATAAACGGTTCGAGCGTAAAGCGATTACTGAGCTTAACCCGTGGCAATATCAATCCTCCCGTAAGAGAGGATACATTTTGCGCATCGTTTGCGTTGGGCGGATTGATTGCATCCTGGGTTTTGAGATCGAGCAGAGCTGCTCTTGCGGGCGATCCGTTCGAGCCTATGGTTGTCTGGGCATGCAGCGGGCTGCTTCCGATGAAGAGAGCGCCGCATCCAATCAGGATAGCAATGAAGTTGATGTATTTGTTTCTTGCGTTCATTTGTATTTATTATTTAGTGTGTGTTCGGTTATTATTCAGCAAGGGCAAAAGCCACTATTACGTTTTCCGGAAAGGCCGAGGAGGCGAATTTATCGACCTCGATTTTATTGTTCGAAGATACTTTGCCAATCTCCACTGCGCCCATGTGATACCTGAATTTTATAGGTCGATTTGTAGTATTGTTTATCACGACATACCCATTTAGAGTTTGTTTGTTCCTTAAGAGGCGTCCGGAGATTAGCCAGTTGTTGCCTTCAAAATATGCCATGTTGGGGAGAGTTTCATTCTCTGCAATAAAAGTTGTGCTCAGCCATACCCACTCATCTACGTTGATACTTGCGTCTGTAATAACCGTTCTCATGGTTACCATCACGAACCAGCGTCCGGGCGGGAGTGTAATCGAAGCGTTTGTATCCAGCCATTTGTCGGCTCCGATGTAGTCGCGCAGGTTGATTCCGTGGGCGCCGTTGGCTGTAAAAGTAGCTGTGGGCGTGGGCGGCAATCCGGCTTGAGGTCTCCAGGTGGCATAGCCTATGCTGTCAGACATGAGGAGCTTGTCGTTAGCCTGATTGCCGTCGACATACTTGAATTGCCCTGAAATGCGGAGGGGCGAACCTATATTGAGCGAGCCTTGCCCCACGATGTCCACCTTGTGAGTTCCGCTATTAAGTTCGGTGAGTCGCGTTATATTTCCGCCCAGCTCGAATTGGGTGTCCGAAAAGGTAATGCCGCTTCCTGCATTGATGGTTGGCGTTGCGAGAAGTATCCATTGATCTCCGCTCCATGTATAAACTCCGGGGATGAAGCCGGCGTTGGTGGTGAGGTTGTATACGCTGAGGCCGGCATGTATCTCTCTTATTTTCGCGGAATTGTTGGCCCAGTCAGGGTCGGAGGCGGATATGAATGGTTCGAGAGTGCTGGGATTAACTAAGCGTACGCGCGGCAATACCAGGCCTCCCTTGGTGGAGGTGACGTTGGCGTCGTCTGTTACCGACGAGATATTATCCGTCTTGGCGCTTTGCGTTTTCAAGTCGAGCAGGGCTGCCCGTTCGGGATCATTGCTTGAGCCAACTACCACTTGGGCGAGGGCGATTGAATGTATCGCCGCTAAAGCCAGCATCGTGCATAGCAGTTTCTTAAAACATTTACGGGCAAACGCTCCGCTATTGGAGCGTCTGCCTTCAATTTGAAAAGTTAGAGAGAGAGGGTATGTTTTGGCATTCATCTTTGAAAAATTACTCGTTTGAAATCAATTATGTTTGCATAACTACTTGTTCTTGCTTTGATGTTTTGTAACAAAGATAGCCGGCAAGGATAGTCCTCATGTGTACAGAATCGACATTTTGAGGGGTGGTAAAACGAGGATTTGGTTGAAGCGCCGATACTATCGGTATGAGCCAAAAATTCTCAAGAGCCTACCGATACTCTCGGTAGGAGCCAAAAAAATCTCAAGAGCTCGCCGATACTATCGGTGAAGCCAAAAAAACGATTTGGAACCACCGATATTCTCGGTGACGCAAAAACACTCATTTTGGAGCCTTCGAGCCTTATCAGCGACGAAAAAAAAGCATTTTGAGGGGAAACGAGCGTATCATTAGGTCGGGAGAAAAAAAAGGAGGACAAATTGGCAGCCAAATTATCTCCAGAAAAAGAAATGCAGACAATGTGGCAGCTCCGTGCTTTCAAAAAAGCCATTTGGGCTCAACCTAGTTTATCGGTAGCCTCAAACAGTTTTTTCGGGCCCACCGATATTCTCGGTGAGAAAAGCCGCCATTTTTATCTTCGGATTAATGTTGCTTTGCAAAGACAATGATGGTATTCTCGCCAAACGACCTGCCGCCCACATTAGGCAGACTGATGTTGCCCACTATTTCTCTACTACGGTTGATATTCTTTAGGTCGCCTACTTTATACTCAAAGCGAATGGGTGCGTTCGTTTTGTTTTGCATGGCGATAGAGCCCGATATGGTGTTTTTCCCGTGGTATACTCGTCCGGATACGGCTTTATCTCCAACAAAATATTCGTCTTTTGCGCCCGAGTCTCCAACGCGCACCATGGTGCTTTTGAGCCACAAGCATTCGGTATCGCCATTTACTGCGTCCATTTGTATGTGCATTGATATCATCACGTACCATTCTCCGGGGGGCAGGGTGATGAAAGTTCCGGTTCCTATGTATTTAGTCCAATCGATGCTGCGCGAGAGGGTGACGCCTGTTGCCGACATTTCAACGGAGGGGGCGGTTTTCAAGGCATTGTTGTTTTGCCATGTACCCACGCCGTTCTCGTCGGCTATCATTATTTTGCCAACTCCGGGTTTTCCGTAGGTATATATCAGCGAGTCGGTCATGTTGACGGGCATATTGATGTGCAGTGGGGCTGAGCCGGCGAAGTTAACGTCATGCCCGTTCGTATTGATTGTAACGTCTTTTGTTATGGAGCCTCCGATGTGTAGCGAATCGTCGATGATGGTGAGGCCTTCGTTAGCTCCGTTGGTGAATTGCCAGGCATCGTCCCATCGGCTGCCGTTCCAGGTATAATATCCGGGGGCGAACATGGAATTGTTCGTAAGGTTGTATACCGTCAGTCCGGCATGAGTTTCCTTGATTTTGGTTCGCTGGTTGTCTATCCAGTCCGGAGAGTTGACGTCGATGAAGGGTTCGAGCGTTGCGGTATCAATCAGCATTACTCTGGGCAGCATCAGTCCGCCCTGGTTGGAGGTAACGTTGGCGGGATCGTTGGTCGAGGCAGGATTGGCTGCCGGATCCTGGCTTTTCAGTTCGAGCAGGGCTGCGCGCTGGGGCGGACTGTCGAGGCCCACTGTCATCTGAGCTTGTGCGGCAAAGATTGCGAAGGCTGTTGCCAGGAGGCTAAGGATTATTCGTTTCATGTTTTATCTGTGTTGATCATCAAAGTCGGGCTTACGGTACGAGAGCAAATGCTACAATAGAGTTTATATCCCAGTAATTTCGGCTTCCGAATTGCCCTATATATGCGTTGGTAGTTCTTTTCGCTCCGATGCTTGTTATTTTGGTAACCTTATAATAGTATTTGAGCCGCTTATCCTTTTTGTTCTCAATTATCACGTATCCATTCACCGTATTAAAGCCGTTAGATATTGTTGCTGAAATGAGCGAGCTGTTGCCGATGAAGTCGGCTGGGTCGGGAGCGCTACCCGAATGTCCTTCTCTGAAGAAAGACGTTTCTATCAAGTATTTGTTATTATCGCCCCGGCCCATTTCGGCTAGCATTGTGACCATTACGAGCCATCGTCCGGGCGGCAGTTCTACCGTTCCGAACGTATCTCGAGGAAGATAGGGCTCGCTTCGTCCCACAATGACATCGGCTCCCGCTAAGTTATATATTACTCTGGGAGCATCGGCGGGCACGGTATTGTTGTCTACCCAAACGGCATTGCCGTTGGCATCCGATCGGATTATCTGGTATTTCTTTGGCGAATTATATGTGTATTGGAATGCGTTGGAGAGGCGTACCGGCATTGTTACATCCATGGGGATGCTTCCGCTGATGCGCAATTCATTGGCGGTGTTGAAGGCGACGGACTGCCTCAGCTGCAAGTCGAGCTGCATGTTGTTTCCGTTCATGACGATGCCATGCCCGACGATTACGGGCTTGGCCGAAGGCGTCATCCATGAGTATCCGTTCCAGATGTATGCTCCGACCTTGAAGGGAGGCCTGTTGTCGCTGATGTTGAACACCGTTAGCCCTGCATGCTTTTCCTTAATCTTTGACGCGGAGTTATTCAGCCATTCAGGATCGGAGGTTGAGATAAAAGGTTCGAGCGTTGCCCGATTAATGAGTTTGACTCGTGGCAGTAGCAATCCTCCGGTGAGGGAAGATATATTCAGCGTATCGTTGGCGTGTGGCGGATTGACTGCCTCCATGGTTTTGAGGTCGAGCAGAGCCGCTCTTGCGGGCGAAGCGTTCGATCCGATGGTTGCCTGGGCGCAGAGCTTGTTTCCGGCGAAGAGCGCTCCGCCGGCAAGGATAAAGGCGATAAGGCCGCTATATTTGTTTTGTGCTTTCATTTGTAATTATACGTATGCATTATGCTCCGGCTATTGTTCGGCCAGAGCAACAGCTGCGATCATATTCTCTTTCATTCCGGAGCTCGCGAATCTTTCTAAAGTAATTCTACTGCCACTGAATAATCCTATCTCGACCTCGCCTATGTGATACCTGAATTTGATGGGCGCTTGCTTTGGATTGTTTATCACCAAATACCCCTTTACGATTTGGTCTCTTCTAACGAGGCGACATGCGATAATGCCGTTGTTCGCTTCGAAATATATAGGATTCGGGAGGCTTTCATTCTCGGCGATAAAAGTTGTTTTCACCCATACCCATTCGTTGTCGATGAGGTCATCCGACTTAATAACCGCTCGCATAGCCACCATCAGCAGCCATCGTCCGGGCAGAAGCGTAATCGAAGCCTGGGTATCTCTCCATTTGCCGGCGCCTATGTAATTGCGCAGGTTTGTTCCGTCGGCGCCGTTGGCCGAAAAAGAGGCAATGGGAGTGGAGGGCAACTCCGTTTGAGGCTGCCAAGTGGCATGCCCTGCACTGTCGGACATGAGGAGCATGTTACCTGCCGCCGGCTTATTTCCGTCGAGATACTTTAATGGCCCTGAGATGCGGAGGGGGGAACCGATGTTGAGCGGGCTGATGACCCTCACCCGGTGAGCTCCGTTATCAACCTCAGACATCCGCGTGACGGTTCCGCCCAGCTCAAATTTATCTCCCAGGAGACTAATGCCGCTTCCGGGATGAATGTTTGGCGCTGCAACCAGCGTCCATCGATCGCCGCTCCAGCTGTAAACGCCGGGGATGAAGTAGGCGTCGGAGGCGAGATTGTATACGCTGAGGCCGGCATGCTTCTCCTTTATCTTAGAGGCATTGCTTGTCCAAGCCGGATCGGAGGCCGATATAAAGGGCTCGAGGGTAGTTGGGTTCACAAGTCGCACGCGAGGCAAGATCAGGCCTCCCTTAGTGGAAGTAACGTTAGCGTCGTCGCTAACAGATGAGATATTGGATGGCTCAGCTTTTTGCGTTTTCAGTTCGAGAAGAGCCGCCCGTTCGGGCTCATTATTCGAGCCGATCACCACCTGCGCCACGGCCATCGAAGGAATCGTCAGAATGATCAGCAGTAGGTATAGAGATTTTGCGAAATAATTGAAGGCAAACGCTCCTTTCACGGAGCACCTGCCTTCAATTTGAAAAGGGAGAGGGAATGTTTTGGCGTTCATCTTAGAAAAATTACTCGTTTGAAATCAATCTGTTTGCATAACTACTTATTCTTGCTTTTAAGTTGTGGCAAAGATAGGCCGGCAAGGATAGCCCTCATGTGTACAGAAACGACATTTTGGATTCCAAAGCGAAAGCCTCTCCACCCGCCCATTCCAATTTGGAGGAGGAATATAACGCAGCGATAGCAAATCCGCCCAACCGAAAGGCAAGATTTACTCAGCAATTGTAAAAAGCTTTTAACCGGAAACGCCCAAAAATTCCGGGCGCGACAGTCGGATCATCCAGGTGTCGCCATTTGAAACAAATCGCAGCGCCCACGTCGTCATTCGCCAGCTGAATTACCTTCGATACTGCCTCTGAAGTGTGGAGGCTCCTCCGAGGAGGGGGATAGTTATGAATGACCAGAGGCCTCCTTACTTCAAGGCGAAGGCAACGATGGCGTTTTCGCCGAAGTATCGGCTGCCAAAGTTCTCTATTGAGAGGTTTCCGGAGTTCGAGGTCTTTAGTGTTTCCACTTTGCCCGCCATATACTCAAAGCGAATGGGAGCGCTGGTGTCGTTTTTCATGACGACAAATCCTGAAATGATGTTCTTGCCGGGATATATACGTCCGGATACCATCCGGTTTTTCCCGACATAATACTCTACTTCTACATCCGTTTGCCCTTGCCTAACCAGGGCGCTTCTCAGCCAGAGGCGATCGTAGGAGCTTCCTCCCTTAACATCCACGTGCATTGTTATCATCACCAACCATTGTCCGGGCGGCACTGTGAGGAAAGTACCCGTTCCGGTGAATTTTCCGCTCCAATTTGCCGGAGTGAGCTTTATGCCGTTGGCCGACATAACAGCCGCTGGGGTTGTTTTCATCGCATTGTTGTTTTGCCATGTTCCGATGCCGTTATCGTCGGCTATGATTATTTTTCCTTCGCCCGGCCTTCCGTACGCGTATATCAGCGAGTCGGTCAGTGTAACGGGCATATTGAGGTGCAAAGGTTCGGAGCCGGCAAAGTTGATAGCATTTCCGTTCGTATTGATGGTAACGTCTTTTGTAATCGAACCTCCTATGTGCAGGGAATCGTTAATAATCGTAAGGCCTTCATTCGCTCCGTAAGTGAAAGCCCAGGCATTGTCCCATCGCGTTCCGTTCCAGGTATAAAATCCTGGGGTGAAGATGGAATTGTTCGTGAGATTGTATACCGTGAGCCCCGCATGCGTTTCTTTAATTTTAGTGCGCGCGTTGTCGATCCAGTCGGGTTCATTCGGATTGATGAAGGGTTCGAGGGTGGTTGTATCAACCAGCATCACTCGTGGCAGCATCAGCCCTCCCAGGTTGGAGGTAGCATTAGCAGGGTCGTTGGTTGAGGGCGGATTGCCTGGTTCTTGGGTTTTCAGTTCGAGGAGGGCGGCCTTTGCAGGCTGGCTGTCGGAGCCAATCGTTAGCTGTGCTTGTGCGGCAATGATTGCCAGTGTTGTTGTAAGTAGGCTAAGTAATATTCTTTTCATTTTAGTTGGTTTATCATCCTTATTTATGGTACGAGAGCAAAGGCTACTATGGAGTTTTCGCTCCAATGGTCTTCTCCTCCGAAGTTACGCGCGTGCACGCCATTGTTTTTCTTTGTGGTATAAATCACCTCCGTTCTCGTGACTTTGTATACATAATCAGCGTTCTGCTTCGATTTGTTTTCTATTATCACGTATCCGCTTATTATATTATAATTCAAGAAAACATGACCGGAGATCTTATTGTTATTGCCGACGAAGATGCTCGGATCGAATACGTCGGTTGCATCTTTAAAGAAGGTGCTCTCTATCCAGTATATGCATTGATCTGTGCCGCCACTAGTCACTCCGGCAAGCATTGTTACCATCACGAGCCATCTCCCCGGCGGTAATGTGATTCTCGCTTTTGTGTCTACCACATTTGATCTGTTATACAAAAAAACATTGCCTCCTGTGGGGTCAAATTTTGCGACAGGCGCTACTACGGGGATGGTGTTGTTGTCTTTCCAGATGGCATTGCCGTAGGCGTCCGACATTATCACCTGTTCTTTTTTTGGCGCATTATGCGAATACTGAAAGGCGTTGCGAAGTCGCACCGGCATTGTTACGTTCATCGGAGCGCTTCCGTTGATTCGCAGCTCATGGGCGGTGTTGAAGGCTATGGACTGGCTCAACTGCAGGTTGAGCTGCATGTTGTTGCCGCTCATGGCTATTCCGTGCCCGACGGTTACGGGCTTGGCGGCGGGGGTCATCCATGAGTATCCGTTCCAGATGTATGCTCCGACTTTGAGCGGAGGCTTGTTGTTACTGATGTTGAATACAGTTAGCCCTGCATGCTTTTCCTTAATCTTTGAAGAAGAGTTGTTCGTCCAGTCAGGGTCGGAGGTCGAGATAAAGGGTTCGAGCGTAAAGCTATTAATGAGTTTAACCCGGGGCAATAGCAATCCTCCTGTGAGGGAAGATATATTGAGCGTGTCGTTTGCGTTTGGAGGATTGATTGCATCCCGGGTTTTGAGGTCGAGCAGAGCAGCCCTTGCGGGTAGTTCGTTCGACCCAATGGTTGCCTGGGCATGCAAAGCGAGGTTTCCGAGGGAGAGTGTGTTGCTCACAAGGAGGATAGCTATGATGCCTTTATGTTTGTTAGTTACCTTCATTTGTATTAATCGTTATTCGGAGTTTCGTTATTATTCAACAAGAGCAAATGCTACTATTACGTTTTCCGGAAAAGCCGAGGAGGCGAATTTATCTATCTCGATTTTATAGTTGCTAGATACTCCTCCCAGTTCAACGGCTCCCAGATGATACCTGAATTTGATGGGTCGCCTTGTTGTATTGTTGATGATGACATATCCGTTCATGATTTGTTTGATATTTAAGAGGCGTCCGGAGATGAGCCAGTTGTTGCCTTCAAAGTATGCCATGTTGGGTAGAGTTTCATTTTCGGCGATAAATGTTGTGCTCAGCCATATCCATTCGGCTTGGTTGAAGCTTGCAGAGGTAATAACCGCTCGCATTGTCACCATCACGAACCATCGTCCGGGCGGGAGCGTAATCGAGGCGTTGGTATCTCTCCATTTGTTGGCTCCGACGTAGTCTCGCAGATTGATGCCGCTGACTCCGTTGGCTGATAAAACGGCTGTGGGCGTGGGCGGCAATTCGGCTTGAGGCTGCCAGGATGCATATCCTATGCTGTCAGACATGAGGAGCTTGTTGGCTGCCTGATTGCCGTCGACGTACTTGAATTGTCCTGAGATGCGGAGGGGCGAACCGATATTGAGCGAATCATGGCCGATGACGGTTACTTGCCATGCTCCGTTATCAACCTCAGACGCTCGCGTGACGGTTCCTCCCAGCTCAAGTTGATCTCCCAAGAGGCTAATGCCGCTTCCGGGGTGGATGTTTGGCGTTGCCACCAGCGTCCATCGCTCGCCGCTCCAACTGTACACTCCGGGCATGAAGTAGGCGTCGGAGGCGAGATTGTATACGCTGAGGCCTGCGTGCTTCTCTTTTATCTTAGATGCATTGCTTGTCCAAGCCGGATCGGATGCTGAGATGAAGGGTTCAAGGGTAGTTGGGTTCAGAAGTCGCACGCGGGGCAACACCAGGCCTCCCTTAGTGGAAGTAACGTTAGCGTCGTCGCTAACCGACGAGATATTTGATCGCTCGGCGTTTTGCGTTTTCAGTTCGAGAAGGGCAGCCCGTTCGGGCTCATTATTCGATCCGATCACCACCTGCGCAACGGCAATCGAAGGTATCGTCAGAATGAACAGCATAGTACATAGAGATTTCGCGAAGCGATTGCGGACAAGCGCTCCGTGAATGGAGCGCTTGTCTTCAATCTGAAAAGGGAGAGGGAATGTTTTGGCGTTCATCTTAGAAAAATTACTCGTTTGAAATCAATCATGTTTGCATAACTACTTTGTTCTTGCTTTTAAGTTGCAACAAAGGTAAGCCGAAGAGAATATAGGTTATGTGTAAAAAAACGACGTTTTGGATTCCGTCTGCTCGCAAGCTGGGCTCTGCTACGATCGCATTATGCCCGAAAATCATTCGCCACACTGCGATCGTCGCATTTTGCCCAAAAAACGCGGTGGAGGCTCTGCGATCATCGCATCAAGCTCAAAGGCTTTTTTTGAAGCCAATCTGCTGTCATAATGTCGCGAAAATAAAATTCAGGAGCCTCTGCGACTGTCATAGTGTCGCAAAAGCAGAATCCGGAAGCAATCTCCACCCTCGCATTGCCTCCAAAACAGATTTCGGAGACTAATTTTGTCCCCCATTTTTCCAAAAACAGGCCATTTTGCCTCAATGCGACGATCGCATCGGCTCCAAACCGTTTTCCTGAGCAAAATGCGACGATCGCAACGGCTCCAAATCGTTTTTCTGAGGAAAATGCGACGATCGCAACGACTCCAAATCGTTTTCCTGAAGAAAAAACAACGATCAGGGCATCGCACCAGATTTATCCGCCCCCAATGCCACAGTAGCATTAAGCGGGTAAATAAATTTGAGACAAATGCTACTGTCATAATGACCATACTTAAAATCTAAGCTGATATATTTGCGATTAAATTCATAATACCCCAATACATTATTATATATAGACAAGCATGCTAACAACAGCCGATTTTTTGCAGGAGCGCGTCCACCGGATAGAGTCGCTCGATCCTTCAAGCAAAGATTTAAACATATTGCAGAGCATTACGCAGGGAGCGAAGGTCGTTGCCATTGGCGAAGGCTCACATTTTATCAATGAATATTGGGAGATGAGGCAGCGGCTGTTTGAGTATCTCCACCGTAGCATGGGCCTCGAAATCTTTGCAATGGAGTTCGGATTTTCGGAGGCCTGGCTCGTTGATCGCTGGGTGGGCGGCGAAGCATCCGAAGGCGATTTGCGCCTGTTTAGCGAGAGCATAGAGAATTGGGGAGCAGGCAATACCATCAGATGGTTACGAAAATATAACGCAAGCCTTGACCAGAAGATCAGCTTTGCCGGAATCGATATCCCCGAAGCAGCCGGCACCCTGCTTCCCTCCTTGCTACCGTTCTACGAATTTGCCCGAACCATCTCGATGCCAACGGGCGATTTGCGCGAGGCAATCCTCATAAGCGATGAATTTGCATCCCGATCAGTAGTCACAGCAGCAGCCAAATGGAAGCAAATGCCGGCAACGCGAACCGACCGCCTCGCCGCCATCCTGGCCAATACCCTCACGCGCTTCGTATCCCTCAAAGACTACTACACAGAAACAATATCGACAATGGATTACGCGATAGCCCTTCGTCACCTCGAAGCCAGCATTTGCGCCGAATTTATGATACGCGCCGTAGCCCATGCCGACCGCCGCAAAGCCTTCATGCCCGACATGTCAGCCCGTGAATACTTCATGGCCAAGTCGGTTATGTGGCATCTGGAAGCCAATCCAGGCAGCAAAATATTCCTCTTGGCCCACAACAATCACATACAGAAAACCAACGTAGCCTATGGTCAGCACACCGCCGCCGTTCCGATGGGCTTCTTTCTCAGCAAATTTTTAGGAGACGAATATTGCGCCATAGCCCTAACAAGCGCCGACAATCACACAGCCGACATGATCATCGATCCCTCGCGTCCAACAGGCTTCAAGATAGTCGACATCAAGCTCAGCAAAGCCATCGAAGGCAGCTTCAATGCCTTCATTGAAGATAACAGCCTCGCCGACATCCTTACGCTAACCGACATGCGCCGCTCCACCATCAACTTCAGCAGCATCCGCAGCCAGAGCTCCTTCGTCGACACCTCCGTAAAAGACGCCTTCGACGCCATCATCAATCTACCCACCATCAGCGTCAATACGAAGCATGGGTTGTGAAGGTTCCTGCTTTTGCTCATTAACGATAATCTCTCCCCCCTAAGCCATTACATTGTTTCCTGAAAGCTTGCCTTAATTGCGAGTATTACTGTAATTAACAAAAACAGGATTCCCATTATGCAATCAAGAGTGTTGTGACTTAGTCGGAAAATATGGAAGCGGCAGACTGGGAAGTGAATGGATAGCGCCGACCTTTAAGCACGAAGTTTAATTATTAAACCAATAAATATTTTATCATGAAGACAAAACTGATTTTAATTTCTTTAGCTCT
>JAITHO010000164.1 GCA_031279915.1 Tannerellaceae bacterium | reverse complement strand
CCGTCGGGCGATGTGTATACTATTTCGTCGTATTCGCGCTCGCTTTTTAGTGCGGAGATTGCGCGGTCGACAGGTTCGATTTGTAAAACCATGCCGGCCTCGCCGCCGAAGGGATAGTCGTCAACGCGGCGCCATTTGTCGGTTGAATAGTCGCGTAGGTTGTGCAAAACTATTTCGGCAAGGCCTTTTTCGCATGCTCGTTTCAGGATGGAGCAGCCGAGGGCGCCTTCAATCATTTCGGGGAGTACGGTGATTATGTCAATCCGCATAGCTATACATTATATATATACAACTCCTATTTGAAAAGGGGCAGACTGATGCTTCCGCCAACGGCCAGATACCTGAAGCGGTTGCTGCCAACGAAAAGACCGGCCCGCCCCAGGCCGTCGATCCCGACGGAATATCCCAGCTCAATGTAATCGCGGCGCTCGATGAACAGTCCGCGAAGGTGCAGGGCTTCGTTGAAAAGGTATTCCTGCAGAAAGGGGAGGCGCTTGAGGGCAAGATATGCCGAGCTGTACGTGGCATGCGCCTGAAGCCATGGCCCTTTGGTTGAGTTGCTGTAATCGCTCAGCAGGTTGAAGGTTTGGCTGAAGTCTTGCAGCATGACGGGCAGCCGGCTCACTGAAAAGTGTTTGTAGTCGATGAAATACAGGCTACCGGTCGATAGAAAAGTTCCCGCATTTATCATATATCCGAAGCTATCGAACATATTCAGGCGAACCTGCTGCCTGAGGCCGATCTCCAGCCTGCTGAACGAGGAAGTATAGCCTCCGCCAATGGGAATTGCTTGCTCATAGCGGGCGGAAAAGGTGGGGAAATCCGATCGCAGGTATCGCTTTCGCCCGTTTCGCTCCATACGGTAATAATATCGGGGAGTATATTCAATTTCAAGGCCGACGGCTGTTGAGCGATGCTCCGGCTCCGGCTCCAAAAGCTTTGAAGGCAGATTGCGCAGAGGCTTGCGACCGAAAAAGCTGAACGATGTGTTGTTTTCAGCCGGGCGACGCTCCTCGTGCCGTGCATTGAGCGTAAGCGCCAAACCGTTAGCAATGTCGATGCGGTTCTCAATTTCCAGGAATTTTTTGTGATAAAACAGCATATAATTGCGGGCGAATAGTAGAGATGCCAGCGAGTTGATAAGGCGCGAATTGCCCGATTCGCCATTCATGTCGGCCGTGACATTCCCGCCCTTGGCCGTGAAAGCGGCGTTCCGTCTGGGCGAATATGGAAGCTTCAGGGCAATGTCCCAGTTGACGGTTCGGCGGGCCGTGACGTAATATGCTGAGGGTTCAATCGTCAGAGCCTCGTTTCTTGGCCGCAGCAGATCGAGGGTGAGCTTCTGCCCGATCAGAAATCCGTCAACAAAGTTATATTCAGGTATAAGTCCTACGAGGCCGTTGAATCTTAGTCCTGTCTTTGGCCCAAGCAGGAAGCGCTTTCCGAACAGCACATCGCTCCATTTTCCGTTGCCGCTCGAAATTGAGATGCTTCGCAATGAGCTGTCGCGCGGAGCGTATTTCTTATCGGCCTGTGCATAGCTGGCTTTCTCGTCGTCGCGCAGAGGCAGGTCGCGCACTCCGGCCCAGTAGAGGGAATCCTTTTGCCATGCGGTTGAGTCGGTTGTAACCTTCACGCCGCGCCTTGTTTCTTTGACTTCGAGGCCGAGATTGGAGGTAGAATCAGGTTCGGCGAGGTCTTCGGCAAGGCGGGCCATCTGGTAGGCATCGCGGTTGGTGAGCTTGTCTTTCTGCCTCAGCTCATCAAGTTTTCGCAAAGCCTTTTCTTTTTTTTGAGAAGATGTCGGCGCTGTCGCCGTATTTGGCGGAGGGATCTTTGTGGCATCAAAAGCGGTTTCGCTGAGCGTCACATCCGTATATTGAATCGATGAATAATGCTTTCCGGAGAGCTCAAGTCCCATGATAGACACGCTGGTACTCACGTCGTAAGCCGCAGGCAGCAGCACTTTGGGCCTTGCTTCGGCAAAGCTCACTTTGATTCTCCTCCATACGCCGAACTGCCTCCCTTCGAGGTCGAAATATGCAATGCTCCACAGGCCCTCAACCACGTGCAGCCATCCCTCGGCCAGCGCGCGGTTCTTCATCTTGGGAGTGACTTTGATGCGGCTAATCCACAATTCGCCCTCTTTTGAGACACTCTCAAAACGATATTTGTAATACGTAAAAGCGTCGGGAGCTAAGGGCGAAACCCATTCGTAAATCTTTGGAGAATATATATTGGCCGTGGCAACCATCATTGAATTGCCGACGTTGAGCTCATCGGGCAGCGACGATGTCATGGCTATCCTCCTGACATCAAAGCTGTCGGGCGCAACGAATCGTACAATGTCCTTTGCCTCCACCACGTACAGCTTGCCGGCATAATCGCGCAGCTTCTTCCCCGTTTCTTCAATCTTTATGTTGCCGATGAGCTTAGGGATACTGCCCACCTTCCAGCTCTCTTTAGCGTAGGCCTCCAGTTCCAACTCCTTTGTAAGCCGCAGGAAATAAGGAGCTTTGGCGATGACCTTCCGCATCATTGCATAAGCCGGATCTTCGTTGCCGTCAACTGTAATCTCGCTCAAGGCATAAGTTCGAGGCTTCATTCGGATGGTAACTTCTGCGACGCCCGTGCTATTGACTATCTGGGTGATAGCCGTCGTTTCAAATCCTAAAGCGCCGGCTTCCAGCGTATAAGAGCCTGCCGGAACCTGCGTAAGGAACTCTCCACGGTCGTCGGCCACGATTCCTTTTAAAAGCTCGCGGATGAAAACCGTGGCGTTAGCAACCGGCTCTCCGTCGCCGGCAGCCACTATTCGCCCGCTCAATGTTTGCGCGTTGGCCATTCCGGCTGTGGCTGCAAGTATAATAATGTAAAGGATTTTTCTCATAAATTTTGATATACATTTTTTGTTTGCTCGACAAATATACAATAGATTATCTCAAACCTCTATTATTTCCCATGTCCGTCCCAAGATCCAGCAATATTCCTCCCTTCTCCTGAACCCACTCTCTGATGCCCCAGGAACAATCTCTCTGTTCTTAAGAACAATCTCTCTGTTCTCGGGAGCATCAACCTTTATCTAAGGTGATTTTCAGATAAGCCTGAAAGTTATCCTCAAGCGTTCGTCACCTTCTGAACTGTATTTTGGCCTTGCAACAATGCCTTTTCCACTCAAACGATTATCTTTGCCGCTCACAAAAAAATATATAATATAATGAAAGAACTTAAAGCAGCTTTGTTTGATATGGATGGAGTAATTCTCGATACGGAGCCCATATACGATCTTTTTTGGGAGAAAGCAGGCGAACGCTATCATGCCGGACTTGATAATTTTGCATCGGCCGTCAAAGGAATTACGATGCCTAACATAATTGATAAGTATTTCTCCAAATGTTCTCCTGACGACATCCAACAGCTGATGAGCGAAGTTGATGACTATGAGGCTACAATGCCTTTGCCGCCGGTGCCGGGCGCTATGGCCTTCCTTCGCATACTGCACGAGCAAGGCGTCAGAATGGGGCTTGTAACAAGTTCGGGACGCGATAAGGTCGACCGCGCCATTGCCCAGTATAAGCTTGAGGAAGTATTCGGTACGATTGTAGCGGCTGACCGTATTGCGGAAGGCAAGCCGAATCCGCTCTGCTACTTGCTGGCAGCTCGCGATCTGGACGTCGCTCCGGCGGATTGCATCGTATTCGAGGATTCGTTTAATGGAATCCGGGCCGGCAATGCGGCAGGCATGCGGGTAATAGGCCTAAGTACCACCAATCCTCCCGAGGCGATAGCAAGCATGGTGCACGATGTTATACCCGATTTTGAGGCAATTACGCTGGCGCGTTACGCGGAGTGGTGCGGATAAATGGGCAAGGAAAAAACGTTGTTGCTTTTGGAAAAGAAATATTTGTGAATTTGAGATTTTATTCCTTACTTTGCCTCCCGATTCCCAAATGCATAATAATCAATAACATAAATTTTAAAATCACATAAGATATGTCTAAGATTTGTCAAATTACTGGTAAGAGGGCGATGGTTGGTAACAACGTGTCCCACTCAAACAAGAAGACGAAACGTGTGTTTAACGTTAACTTGTTCACTAAGAAGTTTTATTGGGTGGAAGAAGACGTTTGGGTGCGCCTGAAACTCTCGGCTGCCGGACTACGTACTATTAATAAAATAGGACTTGACGCGGCCCTCAAAAGTGCCGCTCAAAAACGCTTGATAAAACTTTAAATTCAGGAGGAACGTAGAATGGCTAAGAAAGCGAAAGGCAACAGGATTCAGATTATCATGGAATGTACCGAACATAAAACCAGCGGAATGCCGGGAACGTCGCGGTATGTAACCACCAAAAACAGGAAGAATACAACACAGCGGTTGGAACTAAAGAAATACAATCCAATCCTGAAACGCATGACGGTTCATAAGGAAATAAAGTAACAATAATTGTAATTAATAGGAGATTAAACTATGGCAAAAAAAGCAGTTGCAACGTTCAAAAAGGGCGAAGGGCGCACGTATTCCAAAGTAATCAAGATGGTAAAATCGCCTAAGACGGGGGCATACATCTTTAAGGAAGAAATGATTCCCAATGAGGCAGTAAAAGATTACTTTGCTAAGTAAATTTTCGATAAATTTTGTTCAGTAAGCGTTCCTCGGACTAATATCTGGGGAACGCTTTTCATTTTGTTAGGGTAATTAGTAATGCTGCTTTGTGTTTTTTGTAGGGCCCGAATAATTGCTCATGAAGTTTTATAGATGACATTTTAATGGAAAATAAATCATGGTAAAAACGAAAACAATCTTCTACTGTTCTAATTGCGGAGCCGATTCGCCCAAATGGATTGGCAAGTGCCCGAACTGTGGCGAGTGGAATACATACGTTGAGGAGGTGGTTGCGAAAACGGCCTCTACCTCTCATTCGGCTTTGCATGGGGCCGACAAAAGCAATGCTCGGCCTATCCTCCTTCACGATATAACTTCGGACGAAGAACCGCGTATCGATATGGGCGACGGCGAGTTCAACCGCGTGCTGGGAGGGGGGCTCGTCAGGGGATCGCTCGTTCTCATTGGCGGCGAGCCGGGCATAGGCAAATCAACGCTGGTGCTGCAACTTGTGCTCAGGCTGGAAGGACTGAAAACTCTGTACGTGTCGGGCGAGGAGAGCGCTCACCAGCTGAAACTCCGCGCCGATCGTCTCAACCATCAGAACTCCGAATGTTACATCTTGAGCGAAACTAATTTGGAGCAGATTTTCGCGCAAACTCGCAATATTTCTCCCGACTTACTCATTATCGACTCCATTCAAACCATTTATACCGAACTCATTGATTCGTCGCCCGGCAGTGTGTCGCAAGTGCGCGAATGTAGCGCTGCCATCCTTAAATATGCCAAGGAGAATGGCGTTCCTGTCCTCCTGATCGGGCATATAAATAAGGAAGGTAGCATTGCCGGGCCTAAAGTGCTTGAACATATAGTTGATGCAGTGCTTCAGTTTGAAGGCGACCGTCACTATCTGTATCGCATCCTCCGCAGCATCAAAAACCGCTTCGGGAGTACATCGGAGCTTGGAATATATGAGATGCGCCGCGACGGGCTGCGCGAGGTGAGCAATCCTTCGGAGCTGCTGCTCACCCGTAATCATGAAGGACTTAGCGGCGTAGCTGTTGCTGCAGCAATCGAAGGTATACGGCCTTTTCTGATCGAAACGCAGTCGCTTGTAGGTACGGCTGTTTATCCTACTCCTCAGCGTAGCTCTACGGGATTCGACCTTCGTCGCATGAATATGCTTCTGGCAGTGCTCGAAAAACGCGCCGGCTTCAAGTTGATTCAGAAGGATGTTTTTCTCAACATTGCCGGCGGGCTGCGGGTTAATGATCCGGCAATCGACTTGGCGGTGATTAGCGCGGTTCTGTCGTCGAGCCTCGACGCGAGCATTGACTATCATGTTTGCCTTACGGGCGAGGTGGGTTTGTCGGGCGAGATACGTCCGGTTAATCGTATCGAGCAAAGGATAATGGAGGCCGACAAGCTCGGATTCAAGCGCATCTTGATTCCGCAGAATAACCTGAAAGGCTTCGATCTGTCAAAAGTTAATATTGAAGTTGTTCAGGTAAGGAAAGTTGACGAAGCTTTCCGCGTACTTTTTCAGTGACCATATAAAGACAACGACTATCTTATGATAAAGGAATTACAACTGCGCATCCTGCCCGAAGAAGCTGCCGACGAATCGTCGCTGAAAACAATAGTTGCCCGCGAAACAGGAACCGACCCGTTTCAAATCCGAGCCATCCGCATTGTGAAACGTTCCATCGACGCCAGGCAACGCATTATTTACGTTAATCTCAGCCTCCGAGTTTTTATCAACGAAGATCCTGAGCTGTTGGAATATCTTCCGGTGGAATATCCTGATGTTTCGCATAGCAGAAACGTTGTGGTGGTGGGAGCCGGGCCAGCCGGTCTGTTCGCCGCCTT
>JAITHO010000180.1 GCA_031279915.1 Tannerellaceae bacterium | reverse complement strand
CAATAAATAATTAGGTATGAAAGAAAGCACATATCTCAAGCGGGTTGCAGCGATTCACGACATATCCGGTTTCGGCAAATGCTCATTAACGGTGGCCTTGCCCATCCTATCCGCAGCCGGCATAGAAACAAGCGCAATGCCCACGGCCCTGCTGTCAACGCACACGGGCGGCATCTCCGGATTCACTTACTTAGATACAACCAGCGAGATGCGTCCGTTCATGAATCACTGGAAGTCGCTTGATATACAGTTCGACGCCATATACAGCGGCTTCCTCGGATCGTTTGAGCAGCTCGACATCGTTAAGGATTTTATAGATGAGTTCCGCAATGAGGGCAACATCGTTCTGGTTGATCCGGTAATGGCCGACAATGGCGAGCTCTACAAGATCTTCACCCCCGAATTTGCCGTCGGCATGAGAGATCTCTGCCGTAAGGCCGACATCATTGTGCCCAACATAACAGAGGCCTCGCTCCTGCTCGACCGCCCATATCGCCCAGGAGTTTATACCCAGTCGTACATAGAAGATATGGTAGAGGGATTGAGCCGTTTGGGGCCAAAGCAGATTGTCCTCACCGGCGTTTACTTCGACGACGAAACCTTGGGAGCAGCCACCTACGATGCCTCCACAGGCCAAGTAGGCTACACTCTGGTTCCCAAAATCCCCGGATACTATCACGGTACCGGCGACGTATTTGCCAGCGCCTTGCTATCGGGATTGCTGAACGGATTCTCGCTGGATAAGTCGGCGGGCATAGCCGTTCGGTTCACGGCCGAAAGCATCAACCGAACATATATGGCAGGCACAGATATTCGCTTCGGCGTTAACTTCGAACAAAGCATTCCCAGCCTATTAAAAGAACTCGAACTCGTATGAAACCACAATATCACCTCAGAATAATCGCCATCGGGCTCCTCCTGCTTATGCTGACCGGATGCAAGAAGTCAACCTTTCATGTGGAGGGCATAATATCCGGCGCCGGAGGCATGACTCTATACTTTGAGAACATTGGAATCTCTGCTACTACTATACTCGACTCCGTGAAACTCAGCCAAAGCGGAAAGTTTTCCTTCAGCCAGCCTCGCACGCAGTTCCCTGAATTTTACAGGCTGCGGCTGAACAATCAGCTTATTCAGTTTGCTATCGACTCAACCGAAACGCTCTCCTTTAACGGCGACGCGGCCACCTTTGCAACCTCCTACTCCGTTGATGGATCAGAAAGCGCAAAGGTCTTCAAGGAGATCACCCTCGCACAGCTCGACGCCGAACAGGCCATAGCCAAGCTGCGGAAGGAGCACGAGAGCAATCTGATTCCGGATTCCTCCTACTCCTCGCAGCTCACGCAGATCTCCGACACCTATAAGGAGGTTGCTCTGCGGTATATCTATGCGGCTCCGATGTCGACCGTAGCTTACTTTGCCCTCTTCCAGAAAGTGGACGGCCTTCTCTTCTTCGACCTCTACGACAAGAACGACTCGAAGGCCTTCGGGGCCGTAGCCACCAGCTTCGACCATTTCTATCCCAAGAGCGTTCGGACATTGCACCTCCACAACCTGGCCCTTCAGTCCATCAAGATCATTCGCCAGCAGAGAGCTCTGACCGAACAGGCCAACCTCAACATCGAGGAGATCAACTATCTCGACATCTCTCTCCCAAACATCCATGGCGAAAAGACCTCGCTCTCAGCAATAGCCGAAGGCAAAACCATTCTGATAAACTTCACCGCCTATCAAACCGAATGGTCGCCGGCCCTCAACATGGAGCTCTCCGAGGTATATTTCAAATACAAAGACCGCGGATTCAACATCTACCAGGCTTCGCTCGACGCCGATACGCATTTCTGGATGAACGTATCCTCGCGCTTGCCCTGGATATGCGTTCGCGACCCGGAATCGGGGTACTCGCAGATAGCCGCGCTCTATAACGTTCGCCGCCTGCCCGCCCTTTTCCTCCTCGACAAAAAGGGAAATATGGTTAAGAGAATAGAAGACCTAACAACGCTCGACGCAGATATAAGAAAAGCCTTATGACTTTAGTTGGAGAGTATCGTTTAACTTATCCAGAAATAGGAATAATGCTGCTACGGATAATTCTTTTGTTAGAGTGAATGATAACTAATGTATGTGGTGGAGAATGATAATGATTTTTGAATATGTATTAGATTTTAAGACCAAATAGTAATTTATTAATTGTAGAAGTTATGAAAATCATTTCGACTGTTATGAGGGCAATGGCGATAGTCGTTGCCTCGTTGTTATTAGCAAATGCCTCGGCTCAAACCGGCGGCGAACAATTGTTTACGCAAGGACAGGATGTTGGCAATCCTAAGCTCAAAGGTAGCTTGGAGTACAATCCCGTCACGCGCATTTACACGCTCACGGGGGCAGGTACGAACATGTGGGCCAAGGCCGACGAGTTTTTCATGGCCTGGAAGCAAGTCACGGGCAACTTTACGCTCTCGGCCAAGGTTGCTTTTGAAGGAAAGGCTACCAATGCTCATCGCAAGATAGGCCTCATCATCCGCGAATCGCTCAGCGGCGACTCTAAGTATGCCGACATCGCTCTGCACGACGATGGGCTGGTTTCGCTCCAGTATCGATCGGAAACCGGCGGAGAAACCAAGGAAGTTGTTGCCGAACGAAAGCGCACCAGCTTCCTCACCCTCGAACGCATGGGCAACAGGATTGTGATGAAGGTGGCCAACGACGGCTTCACCAAAGATCCTTCGGGAGAGATTGAGCTCAGCTTGCCGGCAAGCTGCTACGTGGGCCTCTTCATCTGCTCGCACGAAGCCGATGTTGTAGAAAAAGCTCGCTTCAACGAAGTGCAGTTCCAGTCGCTTGCGCCTCGCCAACCAAAAGTGTCGAGCATCTTGGAGATTCTCGACGTTACGACAGGCTAGCGCAGCATCGTTAAGGAATTTCCCTACCAGATTGAGGCTCCGAACTGGACGCCCGACGGTCGCTGGCTGGTATACAACAGCGGAGGTCGCCTCTACAAGCTCCCTCCCTCAGGCGCCGGCGAGCCGCAGCAAATCAATACGGGCTTCGCCACGCGATGCAACAACGACCACGTTATCACTGCCGACGGCAAGCAGATAGCCATCAGTAACAGCCCCGTTGAAGGCGGCGGCTCGCGCATCTACACCCTACCCTTCGAGGGCGGAACGCCGCGGCTGATAACCCCCATAGGCCCCAGTTATCTGCACGGCATCAGTCCCGACAACAAATTCCTGGCCTACTGCGCCGACCGCAAAGGCAATTACGACATCTACATCATACCCTTTGAAGGAGGCAACGAAATTCGACTCACCACAGCCGAAGATCTCGACGACGGCCCCGAATATTCGCCCGACGGCAAGCACATCTGGTTTAATTCCGTGCGCACCGGCCTCATGCAAGTGTGGCGAATGAATGCCGACGGCTCCGATCAAAAGCAGATGACCTTCGACGAAAGCCGCAACTCATGGTTCCCGCACGTATCACCCGACGGCAAGCTCGTACTTTTCATCACCTATAATAAAGGCGACCTGAAGCCCAATGAGCACTTAGCCAACAAAAACGTGGAGCTCCGACTGATGCCCGCAGCAGGCGGCGAGCCAAAAACCCTTGTCAAACTCTTCGGCGGACAGGGAACCATCAACGTTAACTCATGGGCGCCCGACAGCAAGCGGCTGGCCTTCGTGAGCTACCGATTGGAGGATTAGGCGCAAGCCGAAAAAGCAAACTCTCTAGCCTTGCGTAGCAAACTTTTTTCTTCGGAAATCGAAGCATTTGTAACGTTACAACGGGCTCGTTTTTTGGAAATCGAGGCAAATGCAACGTTACAAAATGCCCGTTTTCCGAAAATTGAGGCCAATGTAACGTTACAATAGCTTGTTTTTTGGGAAATCGAAGCAAATGTAACGTTACAACAGGCTCGTTTTACGAAAATTGAGGCAAATGTAACGTTACAACGGGGCCGTTTTT
>JAITHO010000168.1 GCA_031279915.1 Tannerellaceae bacterium | reverse complement strand
GAGTATTTTTCATAGCACCTCAAAAAAAGAATTAACCGTTTTTGCTTCGATTTTCGGAAAAGGTTATCTCCCCAACGTTGTTTTTGCCTTATTTCCGGAAAATGGGCTCTCCACAACGTTGTGTTTGCCTTATTTCCGGAAAAGGAGCTCTCCCCAACGTTGTTTTTACCTCATTTCCGGAAAATGGGCTCTCCACAACGTTGTGTTGCCTTCGTTCGGGCCGATTTGCGATCAGCGTGGTATTATATGCCTAAAAACTATTATGTAGCGAAGATAAATTGGTGCGGGCGGAAGTCTGCTGTTGAAAACTTGTGCAAAGGTTGACCTTGCAAACGGGCAAAATAGTTGTATTTTTATGCCGCTAAAATTGTTATAGATTTAAACCGCATGGAACCATTCATACATTTACACGTTCACACTCAATACTCATTGCTGGACGGCCAAGCATCCATAGGAGCGCTCATAGAGAAGGCTCATGGAGACGGGATGCGCGCATTGGCGGTTACAGATCACGGCAACATGTACGGCATCAAGGAATTTTACAATGCTGTGGAAAAGCTTAACTCCGAAGCTTTCGCTACTATTGCCCAGCTCGAAAAAGAAGGCCGCGAACTTGCGGGCAAAACATCTCTCACAGACGACGAACTTAAGCGCCGCAGCTCGCTCGATACCGAAATTGCCGAAGCTAAATCCCAGCTCTTCAAGCCTATCCTCGGATGCGAATGTTATTGCGCGCGGAACGGGCGGTTTTCTAAAGAATCGAAGGAAGATCTGGGGGGATGGCACTTGATCTTGCTAGCCAAGTCGCTAAAGGGATATCACAATCTTGTTAAGCTGGTTTCTTTCGGATGGACTGAGGGCTTTTACGGCAAGCCGCGCATCGACAAGGAGCTGCTCGAGCGCTATCACGAGGGATTGATCGCCTGCTCGGCATGCCTCGGCGGCGAAGTTCCCCGACATATTCTTAACGGACGGAAAGAGGAAGCCGAAGCTTCGGCTCTATGGTTCAAAGATCTTTTTGGGGATGATTATTACCTGGAGCTTCAGCGTCATCAAACCACCGACCCTCTGGCCGACCAAAGCATCTATCCCAAACAGGAGGAGGTGAACGCCATGCTGCTCGAGTTTTCGGCCAAGCATAATATTAAGGTTATAGCATCGAACGATGTTCACTTCGTCAATGCCGATGATGCCGAAGCCCACGACCGGCTGATATGCCTGAGCACAGGTAAGGATGTCGACGATCCGGTCAGGATGCGATACTCCAAGCAGGAATGGATGAAGACTACGGAGGAGATGAACCAATTGTTCGGCGATTGTCCCGAGGCTCTGCGCAATACTCTCGAAGTGGCCGGCAAGGTGGAGTTCTATTCGATCAATAGCGATCCTCTGATGCCCGACTTCCCCATTCCGCCCGGATTCAGCAATGGCGACGAATACTTGCGCTACCTCACCCTGGAGGGCGCCCGAAACAGATATGGCGAGCCCTTCGCTCCGGAGATTTCAGAACGCATAAACTTTGAGCTTGAAACTATCATGCGGATGGGCTATGCAGGATATTTTCTTATTGTGCAGGATTGTATAGCCGAGGCCCGTCGGATGGGCGTTTCGGTAGGGCCAGGCAGAGGTTCGGCTGCCGGATCGGTAGTTGCATACTGCCTTGGGATAACCGATATTGATCCTATCAAGTATGATCTGCTTTTCGAACGTTTTCTCAATCCCGACCGCATCTCAATGCCTGATATCGATATTGACTTTGACAACGAAGGGCGGGCTTTAGTGTTCGACTACGTCTCGCGCAAGTATGGCAAGGACAAAGTAGCCCATATCATAACTTACGGAACAATGGCGATGAGGTCGGCGATAAAAGATATAGCCCGCGTTGAGCGTCTTCCGCTTTCAGACGCCAACAGGCTGGCCAAATTAGTTCCGGATCGATTGCCGAAGGTTGAGAAGATAAACCTGAAAGAGGCAGTACTGCATGTTCCCGAACTGCGGGCTGCAGCCGAATCGAACAATCCTCAGCTGAGTAATACCCTCAAGTATGCGCAAATGCTTGAAGGCAATGTGCGGAATACCGGGGTGCATGCCTGCGGCATTATAATCGGCAAGCATGAGATATCGGATGTAGTGCCCATAAGCATCAGCAAAGACAAGGATACGGGCGAGGATATACTTGTTACCCAATACGAGGGATCGGTAATAGAGGAGACTGGACTTATCAAGATGGACTTCCTGAGCTTGAAGACCCTTTCCATCATTAAGGACGCTCTTGAGAATATCCAACAAACCACCGGACAGCATATCGATATCGATCACATCAATCTTAGCGATGCTCTTACATACGAGCTCTATTGCCAGGGACGCACTACGGGAACCTTCCAATTTGAATCTGCCGGCATGCAGAAGTATCTGAAAGAGCTCCAGCCGAGCAAATTTGAGGATATGATTGCGATGAATGCGCTGTATCGTCCGGGCCCAATGGATTATATCTCCAGCTTTATAGCCCGACGTCACGGCCGCGAAGCAATCACCTACGATCTCCCCTGCATGGAAAATCATCTTCGCGAAACTTACGGGATTACAATCTACCAGGAGCAGGTGATGCTCCTCTCGCGCGAGCTTGCCAACTTCAGCCGCGGCGAAAGCGATAACCTCAGGAAGGCCATGGGTAAGAAGCAGATCGACAAGATGCAAAGCCTGAAGGAAAAGTTCATTGCCGGAGGCATAGCAAACGGACATGCATCTGATGTTCTGAATAAGATATGGTCCGACTGGGCGAGCTTTGCCGAGTATGCCTTTAATAAAAGTCACGCTACGTGCTATGCCTGGGTATCCTTCCAAACAGCTTACCTCAAGGCGCATTATCCCTCGGAATATATGGCCGCCGTTCTTAGCCGAAGCATTTCGAACCTAAGCGAGATAACCCGCTTCATGGACGAATGTAAGTCGATGGGGATACAAGTTCTTGGGCCCGACGTTAACGAATCGCAGCTGAAGTTCGGCGTCAACAGCAAGGGCAATATCCGCTTTGGTCTCGGAGCAATAAAGGGCGTAGGCGAATCGGCCTCCCTCAATATCATAGAGGAGCGCATGAAGCATGGGCCCTTCAAGGACGTATACGACTTTGTTGAGCGCATCAATCTGGCCTCATGCAATCGCAAGTGTATAGAAGCGCTTGCGATGTCGGGAGCCTTCGACAATTTCAATATCCATCGCGAGCAATTTATCTCCTTTGATCAGCAGAAGAGCGATGTGTTTATAGATACTCTGGTTCGATACGGCAGCAGGTATCAAAGCGATAAGGCAGCCATGTCGAACTCCCTGTTCGGCGACGATAGCTTCGTTAACATATCCAAGCCCGAGCCTCCGGCTTATGTGCCATCCAATAGCCTCGAGCTCCTCAACCGCGAGCGCGAGCTGGTAGGCATCTATATTTCCGCTCATCCGCTCGACGACTATCGCGTTATCCTCGAATACGTATGCAACACGAAAGCCTCCGAACTAGGCGAGCTCGAAAATTTGCAAGGGCGCGAGATCATAATTGGCGGCATAGTAACCGAAGTCCGTACCGGAACAACCAAGAAGGGCCGTCCCTTCGGCACAATGAAACTTGAAGACTTTAGCGGGAGCGGCGAGATCAGCCTCTTTAGCAGCGAATATCTCAACTTTGCGAACTACTTCCAGGTAGGGCTTTATCTCTTCATCCGCGCCAGGGTGGAGTCTCGACGCTGGAAAGATGGGAACCTCGAGCTGCGCTTATCGTCGGTGAGCCTCCTTCAAGACGAGATGAACAGGCTGATCGAGAAGATATCCATATTCATTCCCATCCAAGCGCTCGACGAGACGGTCATCAACGAGCTCTCGGCTATGATCAAAAAGCATCCCGGCTCGGCGCAATTATATTTCCGGATAGCCGACGGCGAGGATAACGTTGCCGTTAGCTTTATTGCTCACGATATTCGCGTAAGCATTACCTTTGAACTAATAGAATTTCTGAAAGAAAATACAGAGATAGAATTTAAAATCAATTAATAAACTCAAGAATGATGGCTTTAGAAGTAACAGACAACAATTTTGAAAAGCTAGTCGGTTCAGAGCAACCGCTGGTAGTAGATTTTTGGGCAGAATGGTGCGGCCCTTGCAGAATGATAGGCCCCATAGTAGAAAAATTGGCCGAACGATACGAAGGACAGGTCACGATAGGCAAGATGGATATTGAGGCGAACCCCGATACGGTAAATCACTTCGGCATCCGAACGATTCCAACCCTGATTTTCTTCCGAAACGGGCAGGTGGTCGACAAGGTGGTCGGCGTCGTTCCGGAGTCGGTGTTGGTGCAGAAGATTGAAGCCCTCATGAGATGAACAGTGAAACGGGGATGATGATTATGGTATCGCATCCCCGTTTCTTTTTCCAATAATTACAACTTAGCCCTTATTAATACCTTATGAAATACCTGTTCATTATCCAGGGAGACGGTCGCGGACATCTCACGCAGGCCATTGCGCTCTACGAAATGCTGCTTCGGCACGATCATCAAGTGGTCGAAGTTCTGATAGGAAGGAGCGCCATCCGGGAAATTCCAAAATTTGTATACGACAGGATAAAGGCGCCTTGCAGCATGTTCGACGCGCCCTCGTTCGTTTTCAGCAAAGACCGCAAGCACATAAATATCCTCAAAACCATACTGTATAATACCACTCCGCGGAGCCTGCGCAAATATCTGCGCAGCATGGAGTATATCCACCATCACATCCGCGACAGCCGTCCGGACATCATCGTCAATTTCTACGAGGTGCTGGGCGGGCTGGCTCATCTGTGCTATAACATCAAGGCTCCCCTTATCAATGTTGGTCACCAATACATGGCCCGACATCCCTCTTATACGTTTGGGAAAGGGGAGAATCGTAACCTGATGTTTTTTCGGCTCCACGTAGCGCTCAGCAATATCAATGCCTCCAAAACGCTAGCCCTGTCGTTCTATCCATTGGCCACGGAAGCGAGCGATCGGCTTCGCGTGGTGCCTCCCCTGCTCCGTCGCGAGGTACTTGAGCTCAAGCCCGTATCCGGCCCTTCAGTGCTCGGATACATTCTGAACGCCGGCTTCCAGCAAGAGGTTGAAGAATGGCATAAGGCGCATCCTGAAGTCCGGCTCGACTTCTTTTGGGACAAGAAGAACGTGCCGTCAGAGCTCGTCGTTGATCCTTCGCTAACCTTTCATACGATCAACGACTCCAAGTTTCTAAACTATATGGCCTCCTGCCGGGCTTACATATCCACCGGCGGCTTCGAATCCATCTGCGAAGCCATGTACCTTGGCAAAGCCGTGATGATGATTCCCGCCCACGTCGAGCAGGAAGTCAATGCCCGCGACGCCGCCTCCACCCAGCTTGCCATCATAGGCGATCGCTTCGACATGAGCCGCCTCCTCGACTTTGCCTCCACCCATCCCGCCCACAACGCCGAGTTCCGCGCATGGGTCGACAGCGCCGAAGATACCTTTATAAAGGAATTAGGGGTTGAAGGATCAAATCGTAGCCTCTAAATTCCGTCACGGCGCCTCATACGCGCATACGAGTCTCCAGGATTCTTTTCCTGACGCCTCATACGCGCGTATGAGCCTCCAAAATTTTTTCCTGACACCTCATACGCGAGTATGAACCTCCAGGATTCTTTTCTGATGCCTCATACGCGCGTATAGACCCCCAGAATTTCTTTCCTGACGCCTCATACACGCGTATAGACCCCCAGGATTTCTTTTCTGACGCCTCATACGCGCGTATAGACCCCCAGAATTTCTTTCCTGACGCCTCATACGCGCGTATAGACCCCCAGGATTTCTTTCCTGGCGCCTCATACGCGCGTAT
>JAITHO010000165.1 GCA_031279915.1 Tannerellaceae bacterium | reverse complement strand
CGAAAAGATTATTGCACAAACAAAATTCTTGTTGCGATCGGCCGTTCGCCGCGTATAAGTATTAGCGCATCCTTTTACGTCCTGCTGACGCCGCCTTACACGCCTTTTGTGCCCGATTTTATTTGACATTCCGGTGAAAATTAAGGACAGATGGCAGAGGCTATCCTCATAACAAAATACAGATAGGAAAGATCTTACAAGACCGCTTGCTTGCAGCTTTTTATCAGCTCAGTCAAATAAAACGACGGTCAGCTGCTTGGCTCCATGGGCTCCGTACACAAGGCTCTGCTCGATATCGGCTGTTTTGGAGGGGCCGCAGATGAATACTCCGAAGCCGAAATCTCGTTCCGCAAGCTTATTATAGGCTTCATGCATATTGACTACTATGTTTTCGGTCTTTATTATCAGTATCAAATGCTCGGCTATGAAGGGGATGATGCGATGCGGCATGTCGTCGTCTTCCAGCCATATCGCTCCGTTTTCGGCCACACCTAAGCGTCCGCGGAAGAGTGCATGGCGAATGTTGTACCACTTTTCTGTGTTCTCAAAGTTTTGATATTGGCTTCTGACCTCTGCTCGTGTGAAGTCGATGAGATCTTCCCACTGAGGCGATGGCAGGTCGGCGTCTTCCTGCGAAAAGATGATTTCGGCGCCTGCAGCGCGTACGTTTTGTATAAAACTGTTTAAAAGTATAGTGTCGCTCATTTGCTTTGTTTTGAGGCGTTACGTGCATACCATTGCTGAAAGGTTTGCCGAGCAGGTTGGGGGAGATGGCGTCCGTTGGTCCATGCCCACATCGGCAGTTTAAGCAGCCATGGGAAGTGTCGCAAAAAGAATCGTCCGATGCTTCCGGCCATGCGATAGTATGTGTTGTTCGACAGCACGCGGGCTGCTATTTTCAGGATTATTCGCCTGAGGAGCGGCGTTGCGCGATAAGTGTTCAGCTCTTGCCGCCATTGATATAGCTGCTCGTGGAGGTTGATTTTCACAGGGCAGATATTCGTGCACGAGCCGCAAAGCGAGCATGCGAAGGGCAATCCGGCGGCCTTTCGGAAGTTTCGCAAGGGGGCGATAGCTGATCCGATCGGTCCTGGAATCACTTGCTCGTAGCTATGCCCTCCGCTGCGGCGATAAACAGGGCAGGTGTTCATGCAGGCTCCGCATTTTATGCATTTGAGGGTATTGCGGCTGGTGGGATGATACAAGCGTTCGTTCCTTCCGTTATCGACCAGGATTATATACATTTTTCCTCCGGCTTTGGGAGTGCGATAGTGCGAAGTGTAGGTCGTGATAGCCTGTCCGGTGGCGCTTCGTGCAAGCAGTCGGGTGAAAACGCCAAGGTCGGTTGTGCGCGGAATGATCTTTTCTATACTCATGCAGTGAATTTGAATCGGAGCGGCGTGAACGCCCATATCTGCATTGCCTTCGTTGGTGCATACAACGACCGTTCCTGTTTCGGCAACGGCAAAGTTCACTCCCGTGATAGCCGCCTGCGCGCTGAGGAACTGCTGCCGGAGGTATTGCCGGGCAGCTTGCGTGAGGTAAGTTGGGTCGGATGCTCCGGCCTCTGTTCCGAGATGGCTGTGAAAAGTTTCGCCTATTTCCTCCTTGCGCAGATGTATGGCTGGGAGAACAATATGGCTGGGAGGCTCCTTGCGCAGCTGCATGATGCACTCTCCAAGGTCGGTGTCAACAACGTTAAATCCCTGCTTAATGAGATACTCGTTCAGCCCGCATTCTTCCGTCAGCATCGACTTGCTTTTTACGACCCGCAGAGCTCCGTTGCCCCTAAGTATGGTATCTATATACCCGCGCATGATAACATCGTCAGGCGCTTCCATCACTATCGCTCCGTTCAGAATCGCCGCCTCTTTGAACTCTCTAACGTATCGCGGCATATTCTCAAGCGCCTGCTCTTTTATATCCGAAGCCTGCTGCCGCAAAGCTTCCCACTCGTCAACCAACTCTGCAGCCCGGTCGCGTTTGTTGCGAACCATCCATAGCGTTTCATCATGCCAAGTAGCGCGATTCGTATCCGCCAGAAATCTTTTGGCTTTCCTTGAATGTCGGCTCATAAGCGGCAAGTTTGAAGAATTTCGGCAACGTGTACGACCTTTACTTTTTCCTTTCTCCTGCGGATAATACCCTCAAGATGCATAAGGCAAGACATGTCGGTGGCGGTTATAAATTCGCTCCCGTTTCGCAGATGATCATTCAGCTTGTCAGAGCCCATCCTAACCGAAATATGCGGCTCGAAAACCGAGAAGACGCCGCCAAATCCGCAGCATTCATCCTCACGATCAAGCCGCGTGAGGCTGATTCCTTCAGCCTTTTCCAGCAAAGAATCAACCTTCGAATACCGTGTCTGAATAATCTCGCCGGTCGAAGCAAGCTCAAGCCCCCTCAAGCCATGGCAACTGTGATGGATGCCAACCCGATGAGGAAAATACAGCTTCATATCCTCGATCTGAAGAATATCCACAATAAACTCGCACAACTCATAGGTAGAATCACAAATTTTTTCAACCTTCTCGCTACGCGCAATCCTTTCATAATTATGCCTTACGTGGTACACGCAGCTCGACGACGGGCATACAACATAATCATATTCAGCAAACAGATCCGCAAACTTGCGGCAAAGCGAAACCGTTTCGCACGACGCGCCACTGTTAGCAAGCGGCTGTCCGCAGCACTGCTGATTCGGAGGGCACGACACGTTCAATCCAAGGCGACGGAGCGTTGCCAGCGCCGCAATGCCCGCCTGCGGGTAAAGCTGGTCGATGTAACAAGGAATAAATAAACCGATTTTGTAATTCCACATGGTATTATGCTGCTTAAGATTAATGTGCACAAATATAAAGTTTTCAATCCGCTCTCCAAATCCCATTTGAAAAGCATGCAGGATCCGATCCCCTTAAATCTCTTGCAAAAGCCGCCGGAAACATAAATTCTCTGCCTCAAGAAAGCTCTCCGCAAAATAAATCATTTGACAGAGCCTCCATTTTTCCTGGATGGTTAAAAAATCATTTGACAGAGGCTCCAAAAATTTCCTGCGGCTGCTCTGTCAGATGACAAAATTGTTCCGATGAGCATACTCCTAAGAGAATCCGATAACTCATTTTGCAAAGCTCTCTTAAATTCCT
>JAITHO010000126.1 GCA_031279915.1 Tannerellaceae bacterium | reverse complement strand
TCCTGGCCAAAACAACAGATGTAATTTCCTTCCGGAAAATTTCCGGACGAAAAAACCATTTGTAATTTCCTTCCGGAAAATTTCCTGGCCAAAACAACAGATGTAATTTCCTTGCGGAATATTTCCGGACGAAAAAACCATTTGTTATTTCCTTGCGGAAAATTTCCGGACGAAAAAACCATTTGTAATTTCTTTGCGGAAAATTTCCGGACGAAAAATTTTTTTCTGATTGGCTTGCGGGAAATTTCCTGGCCAAAAATACAGATGTGATTGGCTTGCGGGAAATTTCCTGGCTAAAAATACAGATGTGATTGGCTTGCGGGAAAAAAGTTCGGCCCAACTACATCTGTTGATCGGTTGCGGGAAGCTTCTGTTTCTCTGGTCAAGGTTTGTTTTATTTCCCATTTAATAATAGATGCTTTAGGGGTTCTACAAGCCGGTCGATATCTCCGGCTCCAAGCATTATGACGATGTCGTTGGTTCGGTCGGCCATCTCTTTGAGCAATTGTTCTTTTGTGCAGAGAACCTTATTCGGGATGGCTACCTTATCGAATATTATCAGGGAGCTTACGCCTGGAATGGGCTCTTCGCGGGCGGGATAGATGTCGAGGAGGATCAGCTCGTCGAGGAGGGAGAGGGCGGCGGCAAAGTCGTCGGCGAAGTCGCGGGTGCGAGAATAGAGGTGGGGCTGAAAAATGCCGGTGATTTTCCTTCCGGCATAGAGCTCGCGCACGGAGCTTATGCTTGCCTGCAATTCGGCCGGATGATGGGCATAGTCGTCGATGAGAACCAAATCATCGCGCTTGATATGGAAGTCGAACCGGCGTTCGGAGCCTCTGAAGCTCGCCATAGCTTGCCGTATATCTTCGTCGCCTGCTCCATTCAGTCGTGCCACGGCTATGGCTGCAATGGCGTTCTCGATGTTTATCCGCACGGGTACTCCAAGATGGATATCGCTGATGCGACCGTCGTCGGGCAGGATGGCGTCGAAGATGATCTCGCCGCCTCCGACACGGATATTATCCGCCCCAAAATCGCTTTCCTCACCTATTGAATAGGTATATAGCCGAACGTCATCCTGGAGCCGTGGCGAGATGTCGACGCCCTGCTTCATTATGAGGCAGCCGCCGGGACGGATGAGGGAGGTGAACTGTTCGAAGGCTTGGCGATAGGCTTCCGGCGTTCCGTAGATGTCGAGATGATCGGGGTCGGCTGATGTGATGATGGCCATCCAGGGCTGGAGATGCAGGAAGGAGCGATCGTACTCGTCGGCTTCCACCACCGTCAGATCGCTTTTGTCGGACAATAGCAGGTTCGTTCCGTAGTTCTTGAGGATGCCTCCCAGAAAGGCGCTGCAGTCAACAGGAGATTGCTTCAGCAAGTGAGCAATCATCGACGACGTAGTTGTTTTGCCATGGGTTCCAGCCACACAAAGCGCCCGCGAGGCTCGCGTTATTGCTCCAAGCGCTTCGCTTCGCTTCATGATAGTGAAGTTGCGGCTGCGAAACCAATTCAGCTCGCCATGCGAATCGGGAACGGCAGGGGTATATATCACGGTGGTTGTTTGCGGCGATCTGAAGGCTTCGGGAATGAGATTGGCGTTGTCGTCGTAGTGGATAAGGGCTCCTTCGCCGATCAGCTGCTCGGTGAGGCTCGACGGAGTTTTGTCGTATCCTCCCACGGCTTTTCCTTTCGAAAGATAGTATCGCAGGATAGCGCTCATTCCTATTCCTCCGGCTCCAACGAAATAGAAGGCTTCTCCCAGCATTGTCAATATAGATTCAACGATAAGCCGGTCGCTGCGAGGTCGAGCCATGGCTCTTATCTTTTGGCCGAGCTTAGCCAGCGATGCGGCATCCTTGGTCTGAGTGATTGCCATGGGAATAAGGAGATGCTCGGCCTCTTTGTCGGCAATGAATATGGCGGCCCCTCGGACAACGAGGGCCATAGCGTTCTTGGTTTGATGATCCTCAGCCACGTTTGGCGACGGAATAAGTATGGCCGGTTTGCCCAGCAAGCAGAGTTCGGAAATGGTTCCGGCTCCTGCGCGGGAGATCACTAAGCTGGCGGCTGTATATGCGTAGTCCATCCTGCTTATGAAATCAGATACCCAAACGTAGGAACTTGCGCCCTGCTGCTCGACTATCCTCCGAGCTTCGTCTATATAATTGCGACCGGTTTGCCATATCAGCTGAATGTCGGCCTTCCGAAGATATTCTAGTCCGGCGCCGATACTCCTGTTGATTGTACTTGCTCCAAGGCTGCCGCCAACGGCTAGCAACGTTGTCCGATCAGGCGATAGGCCGAAAAAGGCGCAAGCCTCGGAGCGCTTTCCGGCTGCCGCCTCCAAGTCTTTGCGTACAGGATTGCCGGCAAGGATGATCTTTCCGGAGGGGAAGAACTTCTCCATGCCTTCATAAGAAACGAAGATGCCCGCGGCCTTCTTCCCCAAGAGCTTGTTCGTTATGCCGGCATACGAGTTCTGTTCTTGTATGAAGACAGGGATCTTCAAAGCTGAGGCTGCCCATAAGAGCGGACCGCTGGCATAGCCTCCGACTCCCACAACGAAGTCGGGCTTAAATTCGCCCAATATCCTGCGGGCCATCCGTAAGCTCCTCACAAGCCTGGCTATAACCTTAAAGTTGCGCCACGGCCTTCGTCGGTCAAAGCCCATAATGGGGAGGCCTTTGATTGGATAGCCTGCCGCCGGTATGCGTTCCATCTCCATGCGATTGTCGGCCCCAACAAAGAGTATCTCAATCTCGGGGAATCGCTCGCGGAAGGCGTTAGCAATAGATAGGGCTGGGAAGATATGCCCGCCCGTGCCGCCTCCGCTGATAATAATTCTTTCAGGTTTCATTGGTTTGTTCTTGATTTGATGGCGAGGGGAGATCATCCTCCTCCTCTTCGTCTACTTTCTCATCTTCTTTATTGATAGTGTGGCTTACGCTGAGGATGATGCCGAAATAAGTGCAGGTGATGATAGTGCTCGTTCCTCCGTGGCTGATGAGAGGCAATGGCTGTCCCATAACAGGAAAGAGCCCAACAACGCTGGCCATGTTCATAAAGGCCTGCATGCCTATCATCAGTCCGCATCCCATGACGAGATACTTTGGGAATAGCTTGTCGCACTTCTGCGCGATGCGTCCCACTCTAAAGAGCAGGACGATGTACAGGATCATGATGATTATTCCGCCCGCCACGCTCAGCTCCTCGATGATAATCGCGTAAATGTAATCAGCGTAGGCCAGCGGAAGAGTGCTGCGCTGCTGGCCCATTCCCGGAAACATACCGCTGCTGCCGTTAGCTATGGCGATCTTCGAGTAGGTTTCCTGCCGGTTATAGTCGGTGATGACGTAGGTCTCAGGATTGAGAGCCGCCGAGGGCTTGGAAAATTCCAGTATCCTGTTCTTCGATTTCTGGAGGAAGTTATACTTGGCTATCCACTCGTCTTTCATTGTGAATAGCGATCCGGCAAACAATGCTCCGCAAAAGGCTATCACAAGGGTAAGCGAAATCATTCGCTTGGCGGATATTCCTCCGATGAACATCAGCACGTAGCTGAAGATAATCACATAAGCCGCCGTCGAAACATTCTCGGTAACTATCAGTCCCGCCACCGTGAATGTTCCTATCAGAATGTACCTGAACATACGCGCCTCCGTATACTGACGCCGAACGCTCAGGCAATAGGCAATGAAGATCACAGTCGTGAGCTTGGCCACTTCCGATGGCTGGAACTGCAATCCAAACAGCGCCAGCCAGCGCTTGGAGTCGTTGATCTCTTTGCCGATGAAGAGCGTCAGAATGAGCAGGACGATGGACAGCAAATGCAGCCAGTTGCCAATCGTAAACACTCGGAAGGGCAGGTATTGCATCACCTTCGCTATGAAGATACCGCCTATTAGCATCTGGCCATGACGGATAATGGGCGACCAATAGTTGCCATCCTTATGCGCCAAAGATGTACTCGCGCTGAATACTTCAACGAACGACACAAGGCACATTAGCAGGAAGATTATCCATATAACCCTGTCGCCGCTCAAAAGCATCGACTTGAAACTTTTCCCCTTCTCTTCGCTTACAGGTTGAGAACGCATGACTTGAATTGGTTACCCCTGTCTTCGTAGTTCTTAAACAAGTCGAAGCTGGCGCAGCATGGCGATAGCAACACGGTTTGGCCTTTCTCGGCCAGGCGATAGGCTGCCTGCACGGCTTCGTTCATCGAATGAGCGTCGGCTATGCGATCGACCTTGCCGTCGAAGAAGCGGTGAAGCGCGCTGTTGTCGGCTCCGAGGAAGATCAGAGCATGGACTTTCTCGCGCACGAGAGCTTCTATCTCAGAATAATCGTTGCCCTTGTCAGTGCCTCCCATGATGAGAACAATCCGGCTGCAAACGGTTTTGAGAGCATACCAGCAGGAGTTGACGTTAGTGGCCTTAGAGTCGTTAACGTAATCCACGCCGCGAACGCGAGCTACATACTCCATGCGATGCGGCACGCCCGTAAAATCGCTTAGCGCATTACGGATGATCTCCTTTTTGATGTATATGACCTTAGCAGCTATGCCGGCTGCTAATGAGTTATAAAGATTGTGTTCTCCTTTTAGAGATAGCGATTCACGGTTCATACTTAGATTTTCATTGATTGTTTCTATTGTTATACGGTTATTATCTACGTAGCCCTTCAGGCCTTCGCGTTTCTTTATGGCGAACGGATACTGGCTGGAGGGTATATTTCTGCGATGCGCTTCACGGGCTATGATCGGATCGTCGGCCCAATAGATGAAGGCGTCGGCGGAGGTCTGATTCCTTAGGATTCGGAACTTGGAGTCGACATACTTCTGCATCTGGTAATCGTAACGATCCAGATGGTCGGGAGTAATATTAAGCAGTACGGCTATATTAGCCCTGAAGCTATACATATTGTCGAGCTGAAAGCTGCTGAGCTCAACGACGTAATACTCGTGAGGATCTTCGGCCACTTGCATTGCCAGGCTGTGACCAACGTTGCCGGCCAGGCCTACGTCGAGCCCGGCGCTTTTCAGTATATGATGGGTGAGCATGGTTGTGGTTGTTTTGCCGTTGCTACCCGTTATGCATATCATGAAGGATGAGGTATAGCGGCCTGCCAATTCGATCTCTGAGAGGATCGGAAGGCCTTTCGCTATCGCCTTTTGCATGATAGGAGCGCTGTTGGGGATGCCGGGGCTCTTGATTATCTCATCGGCCGAAAGAATCGAAGCCTCTGTATGACCGTTCTCCTCCCAGCTTATCCCACGCGAATCAAGCGCTTCCTTGAAGCGGCTTTGTATGGGGCCGGCGTCGGATACGAACACATCGTAGTCCTTTTGCCGAGCCAGTACGGCTGCTCCGGTACCGCTCTCGCCGGCTCCAAGAATAACCATCCTTTTTCTCATAAGCTTTTCATCTCATCTTTAGCGTTACTATGGTTATGACGGCCAGAATGACCCCTACCAGCAGGAAGCGAACCACGAGCTTTGATTCGGGAACTATGTTCATCGGCCGCTGAATCCATGCATTGACACCACTGTTTCCTTTCACTTGGAAGTGATGATGCAATGGGGTCATCTTGAATATCCGCCTTCCCTCGCCGTACATCCTTTTGGTTAGCTTAAAGTATCCCTGCTGAATCATGACCGACACTATCTCCGCCAAGAATATCCCGCAAAGTATAGGCAGCAGAAGCTCTTTACGGATAAGAATAGCGAACACTGCGATTATCCCTCCAAGCGTAAGGCTACCCGTATCGCCCATGAACACCTGGGCCGGATTGGCATTATACCACAGAAATCCCATGGTGGCGCCGAAGAACGCGGCGGCAAACACCACTAACTCCTCGGCGCCGGGGATAAACATGATATTCAGGAACTCGGCAAACTGGGCATGCGACGACATATAGCCGAGTATCCCCAATGCTATTCCTATGATTGCTGAACTCCCTGCGGCAAGCCCGTCTAATCCGTCGGTTAGATTGGCTCCGTTAGACACTGCCGTTATGATGAAGGCGGCAGCGATGATAAAGACAATGCAGGTCAGAGCATCCTCCATCGGCCCGGCCCAGCGAACCAGGTTGCGATAGTCCCAGTTGTTGTTCTTCATGAAGGGGATGGTGGTTTTCGTTGATTTCGTTTCCTCGGGATGGATGTTGACGCTCTGCACCGTTTGGTTGCGGTTAAGCGTTTCGCGGTTCTCGCGGATCACCACATCGGGACTGAAGTATAGAGCGAATGCGACGATAAATCCCAGGCTTATCTGCCCTATGATTTTGTAACGCCCGTGCAACCCCTTTTTGTTCTTTTTAACCACCTTGATATAATCGTCGATAAACCCTATTGCGCCCAGCCAGATGGTGGTGACAAGCATGAGCTGCGTATAAACGTTGTTCAGCCGTGCGAAGAGAAGGGTGGGCGCCAAGATGGCTATGATGATGATGATTCCTCCCATCGTGGGCGTATTCTTCTTGCTCTCTTGCCCCTCCAGGCCAAGGTTGCGCACCGTTTCGCCTATCTGCATCTTACGCAAAGTGTCGATAAGCCGGTGCCCTATGGCTGTAGAGATAAACAAGGAAAGGATTAACGCCATTCCGGATCGGAACGAAACGTACTTAAACAAGCCGGCTCCCGGAAAGTCTAGCTGCTGTAACCAATGAAACAAGTCGTATAGCATAATTATGTCATTAAAGATTTTGTGTACCTAACTATATATCTGTCCTTTGCCAGGCCTGAGGATGAAAGCCGAGACATGCGCCCCAACTCTCCAAAGGAGGGGAATTGGCGATAGCGCATATACTGAGATGCCTCAATTTGCGGGAACGAACCCAATGTAACGTTACAAGAGGCTCGTTTTTCGTATTTGAAGCCGATGTAACGTTGCATTTGCCTCAATTTTCGAAAACGATCCAAATGTAACGTTACAAATGCCTCAATTTTTGGAAAACGGGCCTTTTGTAACGTTACAAATGCCTCAATTTTCGGAAAACGGGCCTTTTTCAACGTTACAAATGCCTCAATTTTCGGAAAACGGGCCTTTTTTAACGTTACAATTGCCTCAATTTTCGGAAAACGGGCATTTTGTAACGTTACATTTGCCTCGATCGCCGAAAAACGAGCCTCTTGTAACATTACATTTACTTCAAATCCGAAAAACGAGCCTCTTGTAACACTACATTTGCTTCGATCGCAAAAAAACGAGCCTTTTGTAAGGTTACATTTGCTTCGATCGTCGAAAAACGAGCTTTTTGTAACGTTACATTTGCTTCGATTTTCGAAAACGAGCCCAGTGTAACGTTGCATTTCCCTCGATTTCCGAAAACGAGCCAAATGTAACGTTACATTTTCCTTGATTTCCGAAAACGAGCCCAATGTAACGTTACATTGGCTTTGCGGGGGGCGGAAGGGGGCTGTGATATTATGACCGTCGTTTCTCATTATCATATCGTTTGCAAAACTGTTTGGCATCTTGTTCGAGCCAGATGATTTCGGGATATTGTCCGAAAGCGAGCGTATCCGTGAGATGCTGCTTGATGTTCTGTCGTTCGTCGTAAAAAATCCGCTTGCGACTGTTGTCGTAAGTTTGGGTTGCGCGGGCTTCCATCTTGCTGCGTATAGCCTTAATCAGCTTCATTATCACTTGGTCGAGTAGGTTATGGCCCCTAAAGTACATCCAGGCGTTTTCAGGCGTCAGTCCGGCATATCCGAATCGTTTTTCGAGGGTTTCGGGATTTACGCGACGATAAATACTCTGGAGCGCGAGTTCTTTGCGCCTAACGCGCTGACGCAAGGAGCGGATAATGGCGGGATGCTCGGGCGGCGCGACGTCGATGTTCATATATTGGCCAAAGTCGCTCATTGGGAAAACATCGTCGTCGGCTTCTACCGACATAAGATGGTAGAGGAACAGAGGATAAAGCGTTTGCGAATAATCTTTGAGGAAGGCGTCGAAATCGAAAGGCGGTATGCCAAGGCCAAGCTGCTGGAATGCGCCTACTATGTTCGTCGGATGGCAAAAATGATTCTCGAGCGAGTAGGTATAGGTTTGGAATACATAATGTCCAATGTTGATTCGAGCTTCTCGCATGAGGCGCCTGTAATCGCTGTCGATGCATACAAAGAAGCGGTCGGAGAGGCATCCGTAGTTGAGGTACTGGAGGCATACGGAGCATCCGGTTGCTTTTTGCCCTAAGGGATTGCGGCTGTATGTGACGTAGTCAAACCGACAATGTGGAGCTGTTTGCCTGAATACTTTGTCCCAGAACACTTGGTCAAAGGCTGCCTCCAGATGTACTGCGGCGGTGCATCCTTTGAGCCTTGCCCTGTTCTTGTAGTATAAGGCTAAGCGGCTGAAATATGTTCTTTTGTCGGTTGTTATCATTGTTATAAAGGGTTGATAAGGTCTTCGGTGAAAAAGATTTTATCTCCCCATCCTTCTCCGAATATTGATGGCGAATGGGTAGCTATGAGGAGTTGCAGGCTTGGGTTGACTTCGTAGAGTACGTCGATGAAGCGCTGCTGCCATCCTATGTGTAGTGATATTTCGGGCTCGTCGGTCAGCAACAGGCAGGGTTCTTCTTCCATGAGGAAGACGGTGAAGAGTATGACCAGCAATTGCTTTTCGCCGGAGGATAATCTCCCCAGCGGGATGATTTCGTCGGCATGCCTGAATACGATGCTGTTGTTTTCTCGATTGATTTCGATGGTTTTGTCGGTTTCGGCGCATAGCTCGTTGATCAGTGCGAAGAGCTTCTGTATGCGTCGATTGACAGTCTGTGCCTCTTCGGGCGAGTTGGTAGCCTTGAGCCTGTATCCGGAGAAGGATTTCTGGTTGCTCCCCAGGGCGTAGAGCGTTCGCTGTAACTCCTTGTCGAGCGGGGTTTCGTCGCGGTTAGGCGTTTTTCTGAGCGGAACGTCGAAGGTAGTGATGTACTCATGCTTGATGTTGGGTATGGGTATAGCTTTGCCCTTGTAGGCGATCGTCAGTCCGTCGGCCAGAGTGATAGCGATCTCAATGCTCCGCTGCTTTAAGAGGCTGAAGTTTCCCGACAGCAATGCATCGAGGCATCGCAAGATAGTAGTCTTCCCCGAGCCATTGACTCCCACGAGAATGTTCACATCAGGATGCAGGTTCCAGTGCAGGCTATACTTGCCGAAGAGTCCGGAGAGGGAGATGCTGTTGATGGTGTTCATTTTGGTTGTGTTGTTAGTTGAGAAATTGAAGCTTGCTTGCAAGGAGCTTGCGAAATGTACTGTATGACGAAAGCTTGTCGAGCTCGGAAAGCGAAGTCGATTGCCCTATAATTTGGTAGAGATCCGTTATGTCCAATTCCTTTCTGCGCTTTTTGGGTTTGCCTGCATAAGCTTTACGGATAGCTTCCCGGATAGCCTCTTTAGGCTTGCCTTCTTTTTCTGGCTTTTTGTTGAGCCCAAGTTCGCTGTAGCTTTTGCTTGTTCCTATCTCCCGTTTGAAGCATTCCTTATCGGCAAGCATCCAAGCCTCGGTCATCCAAACAGGAACAAGCGGAACAATCACTTGGCAAACATCCTCCCCTGCTTTCTGGATAGCTGCAAGAGCAGGATCGATTCGGGTTTTATAGGTATTGCTGTCGTTCTTATCATCGGCGTCAGCGTGCAGGCAAAGGATGTCGATGTTATAATCCTTAAAGCCCTTACGTGCGGCTTCCACGGCTTTCTGCGTGAATTTATCGGCGTCGGAGCGGATAATAATGATATCGCACGCATCTATATGAACCGGACTATTCTTGCTGAGGCGTTCAATAGTTCGCTTAATGATGCTTGGCAGGAAGCGTTCGTCGGTCGTTCCTTCGGCAAAGAGGCCTATGCGTAATTCTCGTGTCATTTATCTTGTCTTTGTTCGCTCAGGTACTTATTGATTTCATATAGCCCCAGCTTTCTGTCCCTCTCCGAGAAGGCATCGCCGGATTTCGATTCTTTGTTCATACATCCGGGTATGGCTTTGGAGATAGGAAAGCTATAACGATGCCCGTCGACTTCGCAAAACCAGGTTATCATTTTAGTCAACCAGATGCTTGTGTCGGGATCGCCGAGTTTCCAACATTCAGTAATCAGCCATGGCGAATGAGTGTTGATTATCACTTGCCTGGTGGCGGGCGAATCCGAACTGAAGTCGATGCTAAGCTCTTTCAGCAATCCAACCATAGATGTAATGCGCTGCGGACTCAGGCCGTTCTCAGGCTCCTCCATGCAGAGGAGGCTCTTATGCCTGTCGTCGCACAGCAGAGTGGCGAGAGCGACAATCCGCAAAGTTCCCTCGGAGAGCAGCCTGGAGGTAAAGATTGTGCCGTCGGCATTCTTGAGCGTGATGATGAACTGTCGGTTGGCTCTGTCGTCAATCACGTCGATGTCTATAAATTCCGGAAGAAACTCGTTGATCTTTCTGGATATTGCGACAAGGTTATACGGATCCTCATGCTTTAGGATGAACAATGCGGCAGCCAGGTTCTTTCCTGTCCGAGATATGACGTCGCCTGAGCCTTGCCGAGTAGGTTCGCGCAGGTCTTCCGGATTAAATTGGAGGAACTTCCATGCGCGCATTTCTTCACGGACTGCAAAGATTTGAGGAAGCTCTATGTTGATTACGCTGCTAAGCACGCTTTGCCGGATATTCATGAGCGGAAGTCTTTTCGAAATCCCTCCGTCTGCATGCGTATATATATGGATATACTGCTCGCCGT
>JAITHO010000009.1 GCA_031279915.1 Tannerellaceae bacterium | reverse complement strand
GCACATCGGTCGACGCCGGCATCCCCTCCCTATTTTCCCAGCTGGGAAAATAGGGAGGGGATGCCGGCGTCGACCGATGTGCTGGGTTATATTCTTATGACGGTGCGAAGTAGGTGCTTGAATTATCTGAAGCGGATGCGCCTGGAGGAGGATCATGCTCGGCGCAGCTCGGAGCTTTACGAATGGGAGCTGCAGGCTCGTATTGATACGCTTGAGGATGCGCATTATGGGGATATTTTCAGGACGGAGATGGAGGCGATTGTGATGGCTTCGCTCTCGAAGCTTCCGCAGCAAACTCGCCGAATTTTTATTCTGAATCGCTTGCGTGGGATGGCTCGCAAGGATATTGCGGCTGCTATGAATGTGTCGCAGCAGAAGGTAGATTATCATGTGCGTAAGGCTACGGAGCTGTTGTATCGTGCGCTGCGTGATTTTCTGCCGCTGGTGGTGTTGGCTATGGAAAGTTTTTTTGTGGCGTGCTTGGGATTTTTGGTGTGTGAGTTGTTCTATATATAAATAATGTAATGATGGTTGACAGAGATTTACTGACGCGATATTTCCTTGGCGAGTGTTCGGAGGTTGAGAAGGAAGCTATTCGGGCATGGCTTGAGGCCGACGCGTCTCACGGGCGCGAGTTTGCCAGAGAGCGTATTCGCTTTGATGCTACGTTGCTGATTGACGAGGGGCGTCTTCCGTCGTATAGGGCGGCATGGGGCTGGCGTCGTGTTGGTATGGTTGCGGCGGTTGCGCTGGCGTGCGTGTTGCCGTGGCTGGTTCACGAGCTATTGCGTCCGTCGGCGGTTATGCAGGAGGTATATGCTCCTCCGGGCAACAGGGCTCAGGTTTTGCTTCCGGATGGTTCGCAGGCGTGGTTGTATGGCAATTCTCGTTTGCGTTATCCCAGCGTATTTGTTGGCGGTGATAGAAGGGTGGAGCTTGATGGAGAGGCTTGGTTTGAGGTGTCGGCATCGGCAGGGCGTCGGTTTGTGCTGAGCGCAGGTGGCTATGAAATTGAGGCATTGGGTACGGCCTTTAATGTGGATGCTTATTCTTCGGGGGGAGCTTTCTCGGCCGCTCTGTTTGAGGGATCGGTTCGGCTTCACAGGGCTGGCGATGCGGGTCGGGAGCTGTATTTGCGTCCGGGTCAGAAGGCCGAGCGTGTTGGGGATAGCCTGCTTGTATTTCCGGCCAACATCAATGCGTATCGAATGCGCGAAGGAATTATTGTTATCGAGGATAAGCCCTTCGAGGAGATCATGGAAATTTTCGAGAAGTATTATGGGCTGGAGATAGTCGTTCGGAATGAGCGGCTCCGCGGTTTGGGCTATCGCGGCAAGTTCAGGATGTCTGACGGGGTAGAGCATGCTCTGAACGTGTTGCGCAAAGATTTCCGCTTTGCATACAGCCGCCCGGATAGCGTTAACATTATCTATATATACTGAATCGCAAGTCAAAAAGGAAAGGAGGGAAACAGATAGGAGAAGCCGTCAGTAAAGAAAAGAAAGGAGCCGAAAGTGCGCCAACACTCCCGGCTCCAAAGCGCGATCAACTAAAATTAATTATCACACTTACAAGTATTCACTAATCAACAGCAAAAGTATGAAAAGAAATTATTTAGCAACCTGCCTGCCTCGTAAAGTTGGGGCATGCAATCTAATTCCCCGAACCATGAAAATAACCGCATGCTTATTATTTATTGCTTGCATTTCTTTCGCCGGGAATCTTAATTCACAGAATGCCCGCGTTACACTGAACAAAAATAGCGTTCCTCTGGGCGAGATCTTGGAGGAGATAGAACAACAAACAGACTACCTTTTTGTGTCGAACATAGAGATCAATCTGTCTCGTCGGGCCTCAGTAAAGGCAAAAAATAAGCCCGTCCGCGATGTTTTGAAGGATATACTCGACGGAACCGACATGAATTATGTTGCCGAAGGGGTCAACATCATCCTAACTCGTAGCGCCAATCCGTTGGCCTCCTCTCCATCCTCCGTAGCGCATCAACAGCAACAGCGGCGAATCAGCGGGGTAGTAACCGACCTGTCAGGCGAGCCCGTTCTGGGCGCCAATGTCGTCGAGAAAGGTACGACCAACGGAGCGATAACCGACATCAACGGCAGCTTCAGCCTGCAAGTCAGTCCGGGCGCAACGCTGGTGATCTCCTACGTCGGCTACGTAGCGCAGGAGGTAGTAGTAGGCCCAAGCGGCATAGTGACAATCACGCTGGCCGAAGACGCTCAGCTGATAGACGAGGTAGTAGTCGTTGGGTATGGTACGCAGAAGAAGGTGAATCTGACGGGTTCGGTTGAGACCGTCAAGGGCGAGGTGCTGGAGAACCGTCCGATCCGTAGCGTTACGGATGCTCTTCAGGGAGCCGTAGCCGGTTTGACGGTTCTGTCTTCCGACGGATCTCCGGGCAATGCGTCGTCGTTCACCATTCGTGGAGCAGCATCGGTAAATACCGCCGGCGCGCTGGTCATAGTTGATGGCATGCCTGGCAACATTAATCGCATCAATCCGCAGGATATCGAGTCGATATCAGTGCTGAAAGATGCGGCATCAGCTGCGATCTACGGCGCACGTGCAGCCGAAGGCGTTATCCTTATCACGACGAAGAAGGGGGATGTCGGCAAAGTTCGGATAGATTATTCGGGTAATATGTCATTCAATAATCCCACCCGCTTACCACAGAGCAATAATGCCTGGGATCATGCTCAATTATCCAATACAGCCTTCAGCAATGCCGGGCTAGCCGTTCTTTTTCCGCAGAACGCTTTGGATGCGATAAAGGATCCATCCGTAATCGCTCTTCCTAACGGCAACGACTGGGTGTATACCTCCGATGTGGATTGGATCAGCTTGATGATGGATCGCAGCTCCCAGCAAACGCATAATATGACGGTATCGGGAGCCAATGATCGAACGAATTATCTTTTTTCCGCAAATTATCTGGATCAGAATGGCCTGTTTGCAGAGTACGGCCCCGATAACTTCGACATGTTCAACTTCAGATCAAATGTTAACACGGAGCTATTCCCAAAGCTATTAAACTTTGATTCCCGTATCTCCTATAGCTATTCAACCAAGCAATACCATCCTATATTCGGCACATGGACCATCCCGTACATAACCTTCATCCAAGCCGGCCCTAACATGCCGATCTACGATCCGAACGGAAATTATTCGCGATACCGCATGCAGGCCAATCCGATTCAAGCCCTGAAAGAGGGAGGCAAGGGCGAAGAGAAGATCCAGCGCTTAGATGGAATTTTCACCCTGCGCCTAACCCCCTTGCAAGGACTAACATTGAAAGCCGTGGGAGGCGTCACCTTCATCAACAACCAAACAAAAGAATGGCGCCGCGCCTACGGCAAGTACGGCCCCAACGGATTAATCTCTATGGCCGCCGGACAAACCGGCCCCAACAAGATCAACCAGTCAATGGAGTATACCCGCTACCTGACAGGACAGTTCCTGGCGGATTATAACCTGAAGCTCCAATCGCATGAGCTAAATGTTTTGGGAGGCTGGTCGGCCGAACTAAACCAGTTTGAGAGCGTGCAGGCCATGCGCATCAATATTATCGGGAACGAATTGCCGGCTTTAAAGCTAGGCGCCACCGAAGGCTGGACAAATGATGCCAACGAAACCGAATGGGCTCTGCTGTCGGGGTTCATGCGCATCAATTATACTTATGCATCCAAATATTTGTTAGAGTTTAATCTGCGCGCCGACGGTTCGTCACGTTTTTCGGAGCAGCATAAATGGGGATACTTTCCTTCGGCATCGCTTGGGTGGCGGATTACGGAGGAGGCCTTTATGCAGAGCCAGAAAGTCTTCTCAAGTTTGAAGTTACGCGCCTCGTATGGGCAGTTAGGTAACCAAAATGGTTTGGGATTGTATGATCACATCCCGCAGTACGTAACCGGAGGCTATTATCCCTTCGGCAACGAGCTGGCTCAATGGGCTCGAATGAATAACCTGCCGTCGGCAGCGAGAACGTGGGAAACCGTTGAGATTAGCAATCTGGCGGTCGATATGGGCTTCCTAAACAATCGCCTGAACGTTACCGGCGAATACTATATCAAAAGAAACAAGGATATGCTTGTCAACATGGAGATCCCCGCTATCATTGGCATTACCGTTCCGACCGGCAACTATGGAGAGCTGGAAGTAAAAGGCTGGGATCTGTCTATGTCGTGGCAGGATAGGATACGGAATGATCTCTCATATTCCGTTCGCTTCAATCTTTCCGACCAGCAAGATAAGCTGGTTGACTATGGCGTAGAATTTAATGGCTTTACTGCCGGCGTAAATCAGAAGATCCAGGGCTATTCCTTAGGCTCTATCTTCGGATATGAAACCGACGGATATTTTACGTCGGAAGAAGAGGTTCTTAATTCGGCAGTCATTAACCGTTCAGTAGTAAGTGTTGGAGACATCAAGTATATCGATCTGGACAAGGATGGAAAGATATCTGCGCCTAATGATCTGAAATATCTGGGAACGACAACTCCGCGCTTTGTGTTCGGCCTGAATCTTGGCGCCAGCTGGAAGGATTGGGATTTCTCCGCCCTCTTTCAGGGAGTGGGAAAAAGGACGTTCTACATTAGCCGTCACGTAAT
>JAITHO010000141.1 GCA_031279915.1 Tannerellaceae bacterium | reverse complement strand
GATGAAATTCTCCTTGATCTAATCGATGCAACCAACCTGCATTACGGCATTGCTCCAACCCCAGCTCTCGAGGAACTCATCGACGCCGTGAACGCCGCTATCCAACCTTTCAAGCGCATCGTTGCCCGGCGGCACAAACATTCTCATGCCTCCTCCGGCGGCAATGACAATGGCGACAACAATCTCGTCGACGAGGAAACTCAAGCTCCTGACACGACCCTCCCTCCGGCGCCCGACCTCCCTCCGCAAGCTCCCGACACCGGCATGCCGCCCATCAATCCGGAGGACCTGAATCCGCCGGCTGCTGGAGAGTGAAAATGAGAGTGAAAATGAGAATAAGCTTCGCTTATGGGAACTTCTAATAATTAGATTTTTCAAGGCTTGCCGACGGAGCGTAACGCAGAAAAAGCAATTATTTGAAGTTCCCATAACAGGGCCGCAGTACAGCTGTTGTATGGGCGGCCCTTCTTGTTCCAAAATTATTCCTGCAAACTAGGCTTTCGCCGCAAACGCCGCCCTGATGATTGTCTATTTCCACCTTTGTATTACCAATTTGTAAAAAAATCTTGACGCGAAAGATTAGGAGGCATATCTTTGCATTGCTATAAAATATTAGTATTATATATAAACGCTAATCAGTACAAATTCAAATTCAAGTTCAATGAATCCTAAAGTAATTTTCACAACAATTGTTTGCTCTCTATTATGCCTCAGCGCATATTCGCAGGTTACGGTCGGTTCGTCCGAGCCTCCTCAAGAGGGAGCTTTATTGCAAATCAAAGAAGTAGACGGCGTACAAACCAAAGGCCGTAATGCATTCGGGGGACTTAGCCTTCCGCGGGTATTTCTCTCCAGTACAAACAATCTCTATCCGATGTTCTTGTCGACCCCCGACGTGTCGACTTCGGGGCCGACCTCGGCTTACAACCTTAACAAGGCTACGCTCGACGCTCAGCACACAGGTTTGGTCGTGTATAATGTTAACAATGCAACTCCGTTTAGCGAGGGCCTTTACGTATGGACGGGCCAGGCATGGACGCCAATGGGCGGCGTGATGGGAACTAACGGGCTAGCCAATCTGGCGGCAGGCGAAGTAGGCCTGGGCGGCGCGCTCAATAAGGCTACGGTTATTGAAACCGGCACAACTGCGCAGCCCTACTCCCTTGCCTTTGTGAACGGCAAAGACTCGGTGCGGATAGGAACAGTCGCCGGTTCGTCGGCAGTGTTCAAGATTTCATCAACCAATAAGGGCGTTTTGCTGCCAACGGTGACGCTTTCGAGCCGAACCGACCAAACCACCGTGCCCAATCCTGAGCTTGGACTGATGGTGTATAATACCGGCAAGCATGCATCCTACTCCGTTGAGGGCTTTTTCTTTTGGAACGGAAGCGAGTGGAAGACCTTAGACAATAGCATCGCCATTCAGCCGAGCTTTGCCGCTCTGAGTTGCGCTTCGGCCGTATTGTCGCCGCCGCAATATACGAACGGAACGGCTTATTCGGGAGTGCTGCGGGTGCCATACATTGGCGGCAACGGCGGACGTTATAACGGAGGCGCCAGCGTAACTGTCAATGGCCTCACCTTCCGCCTCCAAGACGGAAAACTGGAAAACGGCAATGGCGAGATAGTATTCAGCGTTAGCGGAACGCCAAACGTAACATCGCCTACGCCCACTACTATTGTCATGGCGAAAGCCTTAGTGCCTTTCAATGCCGGTTCGGTATGTAACGTAGTTGTTGGCGACAATGTAGACGCAACCGTTCGTACCAAAGCCACCGTAGGCCCGCTGCTCAAAACCAATGAGGGCGCAGCCGGCTATCATCGAGTGGTTACTACGCCCGACGGCAAATATTCAGTTCGCGTATTTATTCGCACCGGACAGGGTCTGGATAAGGCCGACTTGCAGATACGGAACAATAAATCAAGCACCGAATCAATCATGTGGTCCTCGAACTTTGCCTGGAATGATGATTCAAAAGGATATTCGAACAATAAACTCGAACTGCGCCCGAATATCTGGAGCGGTAATAATAACAGCAATGTGGGACTTTCTAACAGCGGTACTACCGTAGAGCAAAGCAGCTCTAATGACGCCGCCTGGGGAGATCCGGACGTCTACTATAAAGACTCTCCTGAGCATCGCTCCTATATGTGGATCTCTCACGACCCGAACAGCCAAACGGCCTATATCCTGACCTTCATGATGGGAGCAAGATCGCTTGGCACTGTTGACGATGCGCGCGCCGCCACCGTGAAAGCATTCCTTAAAATAGACGAAGTGCTCGCAAACGAATAGTAGCGGCACGACCATACCTTAATATAACAACCATAACTATGAACGCCATCCTGGCATGATATCCGGTAATGGCGTGTATTTAATAACCAAATAAGAAACTTCATGAAACATTTATCATTAATCATCCTGTTTACTCTCGCCTGCTTATGCGGCATACAAGCTCAAGTTACTATCGGCGCAAATCGCGAAGCGCACCCCGGCGCTGTGCTCGAATTGGAATCTTCGGGCAATAAAGGCCTGCTGATGCCTGTAATTTCCCTGACGGATGCATCCGTGTGGGGGCTGGCGAATCCGTCGGTTGAAGGGATGATTGTCTTCAATGAAAACTCCTCTACGGCCAACGGACTAAAGGGTAAAGGCCTGTATGTATGGACACGCAACAGATGGCGACTAACGCTCGACCGACCTTGCTCCATCGCTCCGGCGCCAGGAACTCCTGCCGGACCGACCGCGGCAAGCCTTAATAAGCCCTTCGTTTATTCTGTGCCTCTCATCGAAGGAGCAACTTACAAGTGGACGCTACCTGCAGATGTTATCGGACAGTCGAACACTAACACCATCGACCTGGTGGGCATCAAAGCCGGGCAGTATTCCATATCTGTTGAAGTGTCGAACTCTTGCGGAACAGGAAAGGCTACGGCTTCTATCACCATCAGTTAATATTGGCCCGATGAAAAGACTATCGGTACTGATCCTCGCCCTTGCGCTTCTGACAATGGCCGCCTCAACCGCCCAAACGCTTATTGGCTCCGGCAAGACGAACATTCACAACGGCGCCATACTCGAACTCGTGTCGAGCAAAACGAACGGCATGCTCATGCCGCAAGTGGCGCTCACATCGGCCAGCGTGTGGCTGCCTGTTGGAGGCGTTCCGACCAATGGGATGCTCGTATTCAATAGCAATGACATCTTTGCCAACGGACTGACAGGCTCTGGAGCTTATGTGTGGACTGACGGACGATGGCTGCCCGTTGGACTCAAAGATCCCTGCGAGCTTGCGCCGCCAACGCCCGGAACTATTGAATTTACGGAAAAGCAGATCGATCTCTACGGATCGCTGATTGCATACGTCGCTCCCGTTGCCGGAGCTTCATCCTACGAATGGACGCTGCCGACTGGCCTGATCGGTTCCTCAAAAACCAACTTCGTCACTATCATAGGATGGAAGGAAGGTACCTATCCGGGAGGCAGCATTAGCGTGAGAGCCATCAACGACTGCGGAGCAAGCGCCGCTAAACTGAGCTCAAGCTCCATTGTGGTCAAGAAATTCGTTCTGCCGCAGATTGACAACAGCGGCAATGCCTTGATTCAGGGAGTATCCTGCTATGATGTGGCTCAAACGGAAGGCGGAACAGCATGCGGCAGCCTGAGTAGCCGCAAGCCGGCATTCCCCTCGAGCGATCCGAGCAAGCTTACCCGTATCTATACCCTCTCCTTCATCACCAATACCGGAATGAGCGACATGCGGGTGGGAGTATACGACGATCCCTTCGGCCTCATCGAATTTGTTGCCGGCGACAAAGCCGGAGCGCTCAGCCGCACGGAAACCTTCGTAGTAAAGTTCAGCAACGACGTCAACAGCAAAGCCATAGGCTCTCGCCTCTCAGCAAAGATTTATGCCATCTTCAACGATAATGGCGTAGACAAGTGCGTTGAGCTAACCATAGTCGTGCAAGACTGTATCTGCTGTCCGCTCAGCGTTGCCAAGCTTGTGCCTAACGTAGTCTATAAGGGGAGCGACATCTACGAGGGAAACTTTAATTCCGGAGTGCAAGATCCGGCCACTCTTGTGGGATTTACTAAGATAGCCAACTCGGCTCTCTGCGTCTATAAGCAAGATAATGCCGGAGGAGGCACTGCCAATTGGAATAATGCCGTAGCCGAATGCGACGCACTGAACAGCAGCTCTACGGGCGAAAGCGGATGGCGGTTGCCAAACGTTGCCGAACTCATGTACGGCATAGTCATTGCCGACCCAACGCCGTCGAACTACCGCTATTGGAGCAGCACCAAATACATAGAGAAGAGCAATCCGACTAATGAATACAGGCTGTACGGAGCTCTACTTGCGGGAACTACCATAGGCTTCACGTCATCCTCTATAAAGACGTCGCAAAGGGTACGATGCGTCAAGACCGTCAGCGAATAATATTAACGTAATGGGGAGCGCTTGTTCCCCATTATATTTTCCACCCTAAAACAACGATACACGATGAAACGATTTCTCATATCTCTATTACTGATTATCCTCCTGATGCCGGCTCTCTTTGCCTCTCGCGTTGAGCTCTCCTTCCCTGCATTGGCCGGCAAGAGCGCTCAGGTGTATTACTTCAGAGGCCTTGCTTTGGATTCGCTGCCTGTCGTTCTCAACGGGCAGGGTAAAGGCGAGGCCTTGCTCCCCGACGGCTATTATGGCTTTATACAGATAGCCCTGCAAGGAACAGGCTCTGTTGAGTGTATAGGCGGCGAAGACTTATTGATAGTGGAGGCCGATACGAGCCTCATCAGCCGCGAGACCGTGCGCTTCTCTGCTTCGCCCGAAAACGACTTCTTCATGCGCATGTTTGATGCCAAAAGCCAGAACATCCGCCGACGATCATGGATTGACGCCGGCATGCAGCTCTACGGGAAGGGCGCCGACGGAAGCAGCGATCTTTATCCCACCCTCCTTGCCGAATCCCAACGAATCGACCGGCAAGCTGCAAACATTGAGGAGCAGATCATCCAAAGCAATCTATATGCCTCCAAACTTCTACGCATAATTACTTTCCTCGACGATATGCAAACAGCCATACTTTCAGGGAGGATAGAGGCTGGCGGTTTTTCATCCTATCTGCAGAAGGATATGGACTGGGATGCCTTATACCATGCGGGGCAATTCTGGAGATACGTTCACGAAACTTATCTCAGACTATTTGCCCAGGCCCCTAATCTGTCGCAAACGGAGAAGGAACAGCGGTACGTCGATAGCCTCTCGCCGCTTTTCGGACAGCTATCGGAGCCTTTGCGCTCGGCCCTGCTCGAAACGGCCTATACCGTATGCGAACAGGCTGGCTGGGGAACTGCGCAAGCCGCCATCGTTGCATATATAAGCGATAATAATATTGAAACCGATGCTCGCAACGAGAATCTGGCCCGCATGCTGGCCGCAGGGAAAACATTGCCCGGAATGGCTGCTCCCAAGCTGAAGGGCCTCGCTTCGGACGAGTTTCGCGGCATCAGCATTGTTATATTTTACGAGTCGGGCTGCGACCAATGCGTTACCCAGCTCGGCGAACTGCAGAAATACTACGAACGCCTGCGCAACACCGGAATTGAAGTTATATCCGTTGCCGCCGACGCCGATCCCAGAGTTTTCAAATATCACTCTGCCGCCTTCCCTTGGCCACAAAAACTCTGCGACTACAAAGGCTTTGGCGGAGATAATTTCGTGAACTATGCCGTTATCGGAACCCCCACCATCTTTGTGCTGGCCGACGGCATCATCATCGGACGATACGCTACTTTGGCCGACACCAAGCTCCTGAAATAAGTCCGCAACATAATCGTTCATTTACGCCTGCCGTAAACGTCCATTTACGCCTCCCCTAAACGACCGTTTGGGCCTCCCCTAAACGACCGTTTACGCCTCCCCTAAACGTCCGTTTTCGCCTGCCGTAAATGGACGTTTAGCTGAGCCCTAAATGAAGCTGCGCCCCGAGAGTATGTAACGCTTTCGGAATCGCCATCGTCTATATATACGAATTGGGAGGAACGGATGTTGTTCCATCACTTTCTTATTATTAATTAAAACAGATCAATTGTATGAGACGATTATTGATTATGGCTGCGATAATTGCGTGCGCAGCGCTTGGCGTCGAGGCGCAAAAGGTTATTATCCGAGGATTTGTGGGCGATGCCGATGGCGGAGCGGCTTTGGAGTTTGCTAACGTTGTGCTGCGAACGGTTGATTCGGTTTTTGTTGGCGGAGCGGTTACGAGCTCTGAGGGGAGATTCAGCATAGAGGCAAAGGAGGAGGGCGAGTTCAGCCTGAGCGTGTCATGCATTGGATTCGAGAGCCGGAGGATAGATCTGGGACGGATGAGCGGCAATCGAACGCTTGAGGATATACTTCTGGCTGAGGAGGCGGTGGCCCTCGAAAGTGTTACCGTAAGCGCATCCGCTACGAGCGACAAGCTCGACCGACAGCTTATCTATCCAACCGAGGCACAGACGAAAGTTGCCACCAACGGCATAGATCTGATCATGCAACTGATGATTCCGAAGCTGAGCGTCGATCTGCTCAACAATACGATCAAACTGCCTGGCGGGGGAGAACCGCAATACCGGATTAATGGCGTGAAAGTGGAGAGCGAAGATGTCAGAATGCTAAAGCCATCGGATGTAGTGCGGATTGAATACCACGACAATCCTGGGCTGCGATACGGCAATGCGGAAGCCGTGCTCGATTATATAGTTCGACGTCCGGAAACCGGAGGCAACTTCGGCTTGGAGCTTTACGACGGAGTTACGTCGGCCTTCGGGAACAACCAAATCAACGGACGCATTAATCACAAGCGGTCGGAGTTCTCGCTCTATTACGGCATAAGTCACAGAGATTTCTACCGCATGTGGCGCGATAATACCGAAACCTTTCGATTTGCCGACGGTACAACTCTCCGCCGACGCGAAGCCGGCGAGCCCGATCATGGGCAAATGTTATGGCAAAACCTTAATGCCGCTTACAACTATATGAATACATCCAGAACCTTCAATGTTTCTTTTCGGATGTACACCAATAATACGCCTCACTTCGACTACCACGGTACATTATATAATATAGATTATCCGGACGACAAGGTGCAGATGGTTGACCGATCGGAAAGTTCCATCCTTCGACCCGCCATCGACCTTTATTACCAGGAAAACCTGCCGAACGATCAAACCCTTGTCCTAAACCTCGTCGGCACTTACAACTCAACCGACAACACGCGCATCTACCAGGAACGTCGCCAGGGCGTATTGCTCACCGACGTCAGCTCAGCCGTCGAAGGCGTGAAGCGATCCATCATCGGCGAAGCTATATACGAAAAGAAACTCGGCGCCAATGCAATCTCCATAGGAATCAAGCATACGCACGCCGCAACCGACAATCGCTACGGCGGCATGAGCAACGTAAAATCGGAGATGATACAACAGGAATCGAGCGCCTACGCTGAGTACAAAGGCAAGCTCGGTAAGCTCAACTACAGCCTGGCAAGCGGGCTGATGCGCTCATACTTCGAACAAGCCGGCATAGAAGGAAACTACGACAAATACTCCATGCAGGCAAGGTTAGTCCTCCAATATGCCCTGCCCGGATCTTCGTCCATACGCCTCATCACCGGAACCGGCAACAACATGCCTGCACTATCCGACCTCAGCGCCGTAGATCAGGCCATCGACTCCATACAGATTCGCCGAGGCAATCCGTTGCTGAGGCCCTTCTTCAGCTATCGCAATAACCTCGACTACAATCTGCGCACCGGCATTCTCAACCTGAATCTTTGGGGAATATACGAGTATCAGCATCGGCCCGTCATGGAAGAAAAGTTTATAGAAAACGAGATGATTGTACAAACTTGGAACAACCAAAAGAACTTCCAGAGGCTGGCCACACGACTAAGCCTGCGCCTCGGCCCAATCGCCCGAATACTCAACATCGACGCCTCAGGCGGACTGAATCATTACATTAGCAACGGCAATACCTACCGCCATACTTACACAAACCCCTTCATCAACCTGACCCTCATCGCCACATATAAAAATATGTCGCTAATGACAGGCTTGGAAACTAACTGGGACAGATTTATGGGCGAAACAATGAGCGGAGGCGAGAACATACATTTCATGATGATTCAATACAAGCACAAAGACCTCGCCCTCGCCATGGGAATGTTCAACCCATTCGTCGACAACTACCGACAGCGCTCCGAAAACCGCTCGCAGTACGCATCCTACATCCGCTCGAATTACATCAACGAATCCTCACGATTGCTCACTTTGCGCCTGAACTGGAATTTCGCCTTCGGACGCAAAGTAGATACCGCCTCCAAACGAACCAGCAATACCGACGAAGATTCCGGAGTAATGTCTACCGGAAAATGAGGACTTTGAACAGAAGAAATATCGCCGATTAATCTTCCAGCGCTTGCCGTAAATCTGCAATAATATCTTCAGCATTTTCCAGGCCTACGGAGAGGCGGAAAATACCATCGCCCGCAAATTCATTCCATGATTCTAATTGCTCCGGATGCTCTAAACTGAATGACGTTTTCAGCAAATCTTCGCTGTGAAGATAGAACAGAAGCGATCGATGATGCCCAAGCGATACCGCGTAGTGAATAATCTTCAGTTTCGCCGCAATTCGCGCAGCCTCTGCCCGCCCATTTTCCATCCTGAAAGTTAGGATTCCGGAGAAGTTCTTCATTTGTCGGCGAGCTAATTCATGCTGCGGATGCGAGGGCAATCCGGGGTAAATAACCCGCAGTATCTTGGGATGCCTTTCCAGAAATTCCGCTACTCGCAAAGCATTGTCCTCATGCACCCTCATGCGAATCGGAAATGTTGCCATTCCGCGCATAATCAGCCAGGCATTAAATGGGCTCAGCGATCCTCCAAAACGTATGGCGGTTTTTTTTCTCAGCGGAGCTAAATCGGCGCGATTTCCAAGTATAACTCCACCCAGGGCGTCGCCATGTCCGCATAGATATTTCGTTAGCGAATGAATCACATAATCTGCTCCGAGAAGTAGGGGCCGCGTGGCAATAGGAGTGGCAAAAGTGGAGTCGATTGCAAGGCGAGCTCCGGTGCGATGGGCAATGTCGGCTACAGCTGCTATGTCGGTAATTCTCAGCAGCGGATTACATGGCGATTCAATATAAACCAAACGTGTGTTTGCCTTAATCGCCGCTGAAATAGATGCCAGATTTGCGGTGTTTACACGGCTTATATCTATGCCCAAATTCGGCAAAACATCCTTCACAAGTTCCGACAATGCGGCGTATGCCACGTCGCTAACGATGGCATGATCGCCGGCCTTAAGCAAATGAAATAAAAGTGTGCTCAGAGCTCCCATTCCGCTTGCGAATACCACAGCCGTTTCGGCCTGTTCAAGCGCCGCAAGTTTCACCTCCAATTGCTGCAATGTTGGATTACCCCATCGGGTATAAATCCAGGGATCGTTTTCGTTTAAAGTTTCGACCGAAAAACCGGTATTCGCATCCACCGAAAAGGTCGTCGACATAACTATATTAGGAGCCGAAGCCCCTGTTACCTTATCCGGACTTTCGCCTGCATGAATAGCTTTTGTTTGTTCTCCTAATGTTTCGTAATTCATATCCAATAAATTTAATGTTTATGCCGGCAAATGTAAGCTATATATTTCAGAAAAAAATAACTCTAAATTCAGAACGATGACAGCAAACAGGCATTTTTTTCTTGCCAATAAAACAGCATAGCAAGATCCCGAAAAAAAAATATAAGCGAACTTGGCTTCATTGAATTTCCCCCACAAAAAAATGCCCCCATTCAGCCCGCAACTTTCCGGCAAAAAAATCTTCTGCTCTAATCCAGGCGCCAACATGCCTCCAAAACTTTTTTTTGGGGAGATTTAGGCTGCATAATTCCGGCAAAACTTTTTTCCCCTACTTTTTTGCCGCACACTTACCTCCAAAACTTTTTTTTGGAGGCAACTTGGGTATCGACCTACCTCCAAAAAAAAGTTTTGGAGCTTTCCGTGTCTTGTACTGAAAAAAGTTTACACCAAGTAAAACTTTAAAAAGTAAATAGCAATGAAAAGT
>JAITHO010000115.1 GCA_031279915.1 Tannerellaceae bacterium | reverse complement strand
GGTTTCAATATCTATTGAAAGGGTGAATTTGGGCGAATTATAGGTTTCAATAAATATTTATTCCTCCAAAAAGTTCTTACTGGAGGTTTCAATAGCCTTCGGAGCCTCAAAATTGTTAGAATTGTATAGTTCAATATTTATTGAGAGCTACCCCTGGGGGGTGATGGCCGTTTCAATATTTATTGAGAGCTACCCCTGGGGGTGATGGCCGTTTCAATATTTATTGAGAGCTACCCTGAGCAAACGCATGCCTCGTAGGGGTCGAATATTTTCGCCTCCACATTCCATTGGACGGAGGTTTTATTCAGAGGCGCTGGTCAAAAAGGTAATTCCGCCTGCCCAAATAGGTCATTCCCGCTCGACACAGCCCCATTACCTTTAGGACGAATCCTGCTTTTGCTCCCACCGGTTTGCAATAGCTGCCTTGCCATGCCAATTGCGAATTGGCGGGAGCGGCGCTTATGGTTGTCCTTTCAGGATTAGCATCTTCTCGAGGAAGTCCTTCCGGAAAGTTCGTCCCAGTGGAACCCTGATCTTTTCGGTCACGACGGTTTCGTGGTTGAAGGATTTGATCCTGCATAGAGGGATGATAAACGACTTGTGGACGCGGATGAATTCGGATGCAGGCAGCAGGTTCAGCAGTCTTTTCATGGTCATCACCGGCATGTAGGTTTTGTTTGAGCAGATGATCTTGACGTAATTGTTGCATCCTTCGATATACAGGATGTCGCTGAGCGGCAGCCGAACGTTTTGATAGTCGCAACGGAACTTGAGCATCGCGCCGGGATTGTGCTCCTCTGCCGCCGCTTTTTGCTGCGAGGCCCGCAGCCGGTCTGCAGCCTTGGCATAAGCCATCAGGAAGCGGTCAAAGCCAAAGGGTTTCAGAAGATAATCGACAACGTTGAGCTCAAAACCTTCAACGGCATATTCGCGGTGGGCGGTAGTGAAAATGACCATCAGCTCTTTTCCGAGCGCATTGACGATGTCGATGCCCGAAAGCTCCGGCATGCGAATATCCAGGAAAAGCAGTTCGGGCTGCATGGAGCGCACATGCAACAAGCCGTCGAGAGGATCGGTATAAGCGCCCAGCAGCCTAATAGAAGGCGTTCGCTCGCAATAATGGCTGAGTATTTTCAGCGCCAGCGGTTCGTCGTCAATGGCTATGCACTTCATGATATACCGATTTGGAGTTTGACATGAAAGCCTGCGCTGTCTTCATATATTTTAAGCGAATGGCGGTTGGGATAGGCCAGCATCAGTCGCTTACGAATATTATCCAATCCTACTCCCGACGAAAGGCTGCGGCGGGATGAAGCAATAGAATTATCGCAGGAGAAATCCAGCGTACCGCCCGCGGTGATAGCCGTTCGGATATGGATAAAACAGTTGGTATGGGCGCTTATCCCGAACTTGAAAGCATTCTCCACAAAGGGCACAAAGGTCAGGGGCATGATGGAATATGTTTTGAAATCGCCTTCCTTCACGAATTGCAGCTCAAACTTTTCCGTTGTTCGCAGGCTCTGCAGATTCAGGTATTCCTCCAGCATCTGTATCTCTTTTTCAAGGGGAATAAAGTCGGATTCGCTTTCGATGATTACAAAACGCAGGAAATCGGATAATGACAATATCGTCTTGGGGGCCTTATCATCTTTGCTCAAGCATAAAAAGTAGATGCTGTTAAGGCAATTGAAGAGGAAATGGGGATGAATCTGCGACTTCAGGAACGAGAGTTCGGCCTGTATCTTCGACTTTTCCAGCTCCTGCAACTGCTGCTTCTCGCGGTACCATTGCGCAAGGGCTTTCAATCCGGTACTGATAATAAATATGACCAGGAATTGGCTCGACCGCGAATAAAGCCCCAGGCTCATCAAGGGCAGCATCCTGTCCGTACTCCTCGAAAAGTCAGGGCGTCCGGGCGGCATCTCCGGCCTGAAAGGCTGTTCGGGCATAATATACAGACGGAAAAGCAATGGCATCGCAACACAAAAAAGCATGTAGGCCGTAAGCGCAGTCCCCAGGAAAAGCAGGATCTTTTTCCGCGACAACAAGCGTGGCACAAGCAACTCGCTGTTGCAATAGAAATAAGCTGCCAGAAACAAATAACTCAGAACAATCAGCAATAGAAACGGCTCGCCCGTCGATCGCATCCTGCCAGAGGGCGGGGCCGTGAGATAAATAAACATCGCCCAGCCAAGCAAGTGCAGCGGCAGCAATAAGGCGCGCTTCGACAGATTCGTCGGAAAGGAGAGCTTCATAATGCAATGATAACGGCCTCGCAGGGTAGATATTGGAAGGTATGGCTCATTCGCTGCTTTCCACAGCCCATAGCCTTACTCTGGCATAACTCATGGACGTGAATATCCCGAAGGCGTTTTGAATGAAACTGACGGGATTGGCCAGATCAGAGGCGCTGATGCGCTCGTAGAGCTCAACATAGTCTTTGCCGACGCGATATACATATATCCAATGAACGCCTGCCGAGCGGAAATCGCGAGCTGTTGCTCTATAGCTGCCTCCGCGAAAGGGTTGCATCATGCGCCTGCCGAATATGCCGAAGGAAGGCATGTCGGTTGTATTCGGACTTTCGATGTAAACTTGATAGTAGCTGCCGTCGGGGTCGTCCCAACTGATGATAACTTCGGTTGTGTCTGAAGAATCCCAAAGATATGAGGAGGCCGAGAGCGCAAGGTATTCCGGATCGACGCGCAGATTGCGTACAGGGGCAGGAACGGTGGCGGAGGCCTCTATGCTTTTGCCGTTATAATCGAATTGGAGGCGAAATGCCTGTCCCTCGCGGAGAGTATCTGCTCCCAAATCAAGCTGGTAGCGTCCGGCGGATGTTTCGGCAATCGCCTCGCCGTTGATCGTCAGGCTCAGCCCTGATATAGGCTTGGAGAGCACGTATTCATCCTTCAAATATTCTTCCATGCTGTAAACATTAACCGTAAGGCTGTTTGCGCCTTCCTGCAGATAGCTCTCCACAATGGGCGTTTGCGTGTTCAATCCGTAGTCCATCAAAGCCTCGCCGCAACTGTACAGAATGGCAAGCATGGCAATCGCAAGCAGATAGTTTTTCTTCATAAAGCGATATTATTTTAATTGGATACTCAAGGTCACATTGGGAGTGAATCCCAAGAGGTTGATATTAGTTTCCGTTATGCCGACCGACTTATCGTAAGCATACTCCCTATACCATACGTTGGAATAGTCGTAGAGGTTGAACAAGGAAACGCTGATGCTTGATTTCACTTCCTTTATAAACGACAGGTCGTATTTGGCCAGCAAGTCGAGGCGATGATAATCGGGATAGCGGGCATTGTTCTTTTTGTCGACAACGATAAAGCTCATAGAGCCGCTGTTGGGAGTATTGAGGGCGTATGCGCCTATCGGTTCGGTGAAGGGCTTGCCGGTGGCGTAAATCCAGGAAGCCGACAGGGTGAGGTTGCGGACGGGTTTGTAGGTTATGACGGTCTTAAACTCGTGCGTCACATCCTGATTGGCGGGGAAATATCCATTGCCGTAAACGGGAAAGCTGTAACGGGTTTCGCTTAGCGTATAAGCTATCCACCCCGTCAGCTTGCCGTATTTCTTTTGCAGCAGAAAGTCGATCCCCCGCGAATATCCCTTGCCTGTGTAAAAGAACTCCTGGTAGGCGCTGTTGTCCATGAATGAAGGAGCAAAGCGCAGGGTATATTCGCTGAGGTTGTTGAGCTTTTTGTAGTAAGCTTCCAGGTCGAAGATAAACTCTTTGGTCTCGTAGCTGCCTCCCGCCACGTAATGCATGGCGCTGCTGACGGGAATCCCTGTATTATCGGACAGCAGCCATATATCTCGACTGCCTGCCGAAATATCTTCGCGAACGATACGATTAACAAACTGGTAATAATATCCGGCGGAGGCTTTCAGCTTGATCTTGTCGTTCAGTTTATAAAAAGCCTGCAAGCGAGGTTCGAAATACGGGCGCGCAGTAACATCGTAATAGGATAGCCGCAGGCCCGGCTGGAGGGTTAAGCTTTCGTTAAGCGTCAAGCGATCTTGCAGGTAAAGGGATAGCAGATTCCCTCGGTTCTGCATGTCGAGGATGCTGGAGGTATCGCTTTGCGAGTAGCGGTAATCGATATTGTAGTTGGAGTAATTAAGGCCGAACTCTAGCTTATTGGTTCCGCTTAGCTTGTACTCGTTATCTATCTTCAGCGAATAGTCCCAAAGCCTGTTTTCTTCATCGGTATTCATGTCGAACATAACGGCGGCATTCCCAAAAGTTCCTGTGCTGCTGTTTTGCCGGTCGCGCATGCTGTAATAGTTGGAGAACGAAACGAGGGCGTTAGAGTAGAAACGATTGTTCCAGTTGCGCGACCACTTCAGGCTGCTGCCGATGTTCCCCCAGTTAGTTTTGTCGGTAATGCTTCCACTGATAAACGAGCTTCCGAATCCTTCGCGGGAGTTGTCGAGAACATCTTCGCCGTTGAAGAAGCTCAGGGAAAGGATGTCGCGCTTGCTTGGGTTATAAGTTAGTTTGGCGTTCAAGTCGTAGAAATAAGAGATCGGTTTCTGCTGATTGCGCATGTTGAATCGCCCGCCTCCGCCCATCGGCTGCTGCGAGTTTTCAGAATAAACGCTTGTGAACTTATCATACATAAAGCTCTGGAACGAACGCCGTCCGGCCACGAAGAACGTTCCCTTTTCGTTGTTGAAAGGAAGCTCTGCAAAAGCGTTGAAGCCCAGAAATCCAATGTCGCCGCCTATATTGAAAGATTTGTCGTTTCCGGTTTTGCCAACAATCTCCATCACGCTCGACAGCCGTCCGCCATGCTTGGCATCGAATCCGCCCTTGTGCAGCTGCACATCTTTAACGGCATTAGTATTAAATGCGCTGAATACTCCCATCAGATGCTCCTGATGATAAATAGTAAAGCCGTCGTACAAAACCAGATTCTGATCCGGAGTGCCGCCGCGAACATACATTCCAGCCGAAGATTCGTTCGCCGCAGAGATGCCCGGCATGAGCTGGAAGGTTCTGAACAAGTCCTTTTCCCCCAAAGCAGGCAGATCGGCAATCTTGGCAGCCGTAGTTTGAATCACTCCGATAGAGAGTTCCGGAACTTTCAGAACATCTTCGCGCTCGGCAACAACCGTCACTTCATCCAGCGCATTGAGCGCCGGCTGCAATTCCACAAACAGATTCTGCACGTTAATCTCCGGCGATAGATAAAACCGTTGCGTTTCGTATCCCAGATACCTGAACACCAAAACCTCCGTGTCGGAAGGAACATTGTAGAGAGTGAAATAGCCATCATTGTTGGTCGAAGCATTAACATTAGGATGCGCCTCCACATGAACGGTAGCAAAAGGCAGGAACTCGCCGTTGGTCTGGTCTTTGATTCGTCCGGTAACGGTCAGGTTACGGCGCGTGGCATTGCCTTCGTAAGCCTTGTTTTCCTGCTTAGTACGGTTGCGCGGCAGGTTTTTAGTCGGGACAATGCAATACACTCCCTCATTATCAATGTAGCATGACACGCCTTTGATCTCCTGACAAACACGCTCAAAAGCAAGCTGCAGCGGCGCCCCAAAGAATATGCCTTCGTACCTGTAAGCTCCCAGCGCAGCGCTGTCATATTTTAAAGTCATTCCATACTTCGTCTCAAAATCCTTCAAAACCTTCAGCAGAGGAGCCCCAACATAATCCTCCCGCACAAGAATACTGTCGGCGCTCTGCGCAAAAGCATCCGACACAGCCAATGCCGCAATCAAACAGAAAATCAAACCTAATCTTTTCATCAACATCTTCATTTTGAATTACGGCAGCAAAAGTATGGCAGCCGGAAAAGCAGCAGCAATAAATAGGGTAAACAGCAAAAACAAATAAGGATTCGACATCACACAAAATAAAAACCAGCCATTCAAACGCCGGTACAATCCGCATAAGCATAACTGAGAATGGCAATTCCAAAGAGACCCCTCAAGCCGAACGAATAAGCAATAGCATGCAGCAAGGCCTTTGTTGCAGTTCGCAAGTCTGCCAGAATCTACAACCCGACTTGCGACGATGATCGCAAGTCTACCCTAACCTTGAAGCAGACTTGCGACGATCATCGCAAGTCTGCCAGAATCTTGAAACAGACTTGCGACGATGATCGCAAGTCTGCCAGAACCTTCAAACAGACTTGCGACGATGATCGAAAGTCTGCCAGAATCTTGAAACAGACTTGCGAC
>JAITHO010000195.1 GCA_031279915.1 Tannerellaceae bacterium | reverse complement strand
CGAAATCCCTGCGATCGGAGTTCCTCGGGAAGCTCTTCCCGCGAAATCCCTGCGATCGGAGTTCCTCGGGAAGCTCTTCCCACGAAATCCCTGCGACTGGAGTTCCGCGGGAAGCTCTTCCCACGAAATCCCTGCGACTGGAGTTCCTCGGGAATTTTTTTTGAGCCAAATGCGATTGCGGAAATGCCTTCAAATTTTTTTTAGTGCAATCCCTGAATGTGTATGTTGATTTGCGGAGAAAAATCGGCTCTATCCGCATTATTGTGGGTAATCTGGAATTTAAGTCCGTGGTAAAAATGATAAGAAAGCATGAATACGAAATATTGAATTATTTTATCTGTGGACAAACCAATGCAAGAGCGGAAAGATTCAATGGAAAAATCAATCGTTTTTATCGAACAACTATTGTATGTAAGGATAAAGATTTTGCGCTGTATCGAACGGAGCTGTATTTTTCATAGCACCTCAAAAAAAAGAATTAACCGCTTTTTCATATTTTTGTTTTTATCAAATTGTAATATACATAATGTATGGAAAAGATTTCGCTGATTGTGCCGGTATTCAACAGGCCGGATGAGGTTCGGGAGCTGCTTGAAAGCTTGACGGAGCAAACCGTCGGAAGTTTTGAGCTGATAATAGTGGAAGACGGTTCGCAAACAAAATGCGTCGACGTAGTTGCCGAATATGCCGGAAAGCTTAACATTTCTTATCACCTTATTGAGAACGGAGGGCCGGGGCCGGCGCGGAATTTCGGAGCCAAACTTGCAAGCGGCGACTTCCTCATTGTTCTCGATTCCGACTGCATCTTGCCGCCGGGATACATTCAAGCGGTGCGCCAAGGAGTAGAAGCAACCCAAGCCGACGTTTTCGGCGGGCCCGACCGTGCTGCAGAACACTTCGCGCCCCTTCAGAAAGCAATCAACTATTCAATGACGTCGTTCTGGACCACCGGAGGCATACGCGGCGGACAGAAAAAGCTCGACCGTTTCTACCCGCGAAGCTTTAACATGGGTATGTGGAAACACATTTACGAGAGTATCGGAGGCTTCGCCCGCATGCGTTTCGGCGAAGATATAGACCTCAGCATACGGCTCCACCAGGCTGGCTATCGCGTAAAACTCCTGCCCGAAGCCTGGGTTTATCACAAGCGTCGAACCGACTGGCGCAAGTTCTACCGCCAGGTATATAACTCCGGCATCGCCCGTATCAATCTATACAAAAAATATCCCCATTCGCTCAAAGCCGTGCATTTATTGCCCGCGCTTTTCACGATGGGGATAGTCCTTTGCCTCGCAACCTCCGCTTTTTCACTCTGGAGCCTCCTCCCACCCCTCGCTTATGCCTTGCTTGTGATGCTCGATGCAGGACTGAAGAACCGCAGCCTGAAAATCGGACTGCTCTCTGTTCTCGCCTCATATATTCAGCTGACAGGATACGGATGCGGCTTCATTTCAGCCGTATGGAACAGACTGATTCGCAGAAAAGGCGAATTCTCGGCCTTCGATAAAACATTCTACAAGTGAAGGCATAGCAATGGAAAGGGAAATTTAAACGAGGAACAAAAACTGGATGTTGATGGGAATTTGTTCCATATTATCTAAGGAGGCTCTTGTGCGCATTGCGTATTTTAGCCTTGCCGGAGCATAGCGGAGGCCTAAAATCCCTTTGGGATAGGATAATCATGATTGCGACGATGTGACTCGCTTTTTTTTGCATACATTTGCGCACATAATCACTCTAAGTGTGCAAGAATATGGCTATAAACGTTTCAAAGACAAGAGACATGCTCGTCGACGTAGCTCGACAGTTATTTGCGAAGATGGGAGTAGATAAAACAACGATGAACGACATCGCACAAGCCTCCCGCAAAGGACGACGCACCATTTATATGTACTTTAAATGCAAAAACGATATTTATCAGGCTGTCGTCGAAACAGAAATGAAAAAACTTCATAAGGTTCTGGCTGATGTGGCTGCAAAAAAGCTTCCCGCCGATCAAAAGCTGATCGCTTTTATATATGCGCGTTTGGATGCGGTTAAGGCAACCGTTTTTCGCAACGGAACGCTCAAAGCCACTTTTTTTCGCGATGTATGGAAGGTTGAAAAAGCCAGAAAAGATTTTGACATGAAAGAAATCGAATTGATAAAGCTGATTTTGAGCGACGGAGTTAGCGAAGGCCTCTTTACCATGCCCGATGTTGAAATTACAGCTAACGTATTGCACTTCGCTCTCAAGGGCTTAGAAGTGCCGTACATACGCGGATTGATGGGCGATACGGTTTTACAGCGCGCCCAAAGAAAGGATAATGTGATGAATTTAATTTTTAATGGTATTAAACTAAAATAGGATGTTTATAAACGCAACAGGTTTTTATGTTCCTGAAACAAGAATACATAACGATTATTTTTTGCAGATTAACGGATTAACGAGTGAATGGATTGAACAGCGCACCGGCATAAAAACGCGCTCGAAAGCTCTGCCGGAAGAGAACGTAAACACTATGAGCATCAATGCCGTTCGGCATGCTATTGATGGGCTTTCATACGATATAAATAATGTAGACCTGATAATTTCCGCCACCTATTCGCCTTTCGATACGGTTGCGACCGCTGCGCATGAAGTTCAGCGCGAATTTGGTATCGAAAACGCAAAAGCTTTTATGATTTCGTCGGCTTGCTCCTCCTTTCTGAATGCGATTGAGATTGCCGAAGGATATTTTTCGCTTGGGAAAGCTTCGCGCAGCCTGATTCTTTCTGCCGACAATAATTCTCTTTATCAAAACGAATCGGATCCGCAATGCGGTCATCTGTGGGGCGATGCGGCTGCCGCTTTTTTCATTTCAAAAGAAAGAGAAAACGATAGTGATAAAGAAATCATCGACATTTATACTGAGGGCTTAGGCCACATCGGGAAAAGCATTGAGGCCGTGAAGCTTCGTCCTGCAGGAGGCGGAATCATGATGCCTGAAGGCCGCGACGTTTTTACGCACGCTTGCACATATATGCCGAAGAACGTGATTTATTTGCTGGAAAAGAACGGCTATTCTCTTGACGAACTTTCCTGGTTTATAGGCCATCAGGCTAATATGAGGATTCTGACAAATGTTGCCCGACAGCTCAAACTGCCTGAGGAGCATATCCTGAATAATATTGAAACACTGGGCAATACTGGTTCGGTTAGCGCCCCTTTGGTGTATGCTCAAAATGCTAAAAACTTTTTGCCGGACGATTTGGTGGCCATCACAGTCTTTGGGGGTGGCTATTCGTCGGGCGCCTGTCTTATCAAATAATATTTTACCAATAACATATAATAATATGAAGTTACTCACTGGAAAAACGGCTCTGGTAACAGGAGCCGCTCGGGGAATTGGCAAAGCCATCGCCCTCAAATTCGCCTCGGAAGGCGCTAACGTTGTATTTACCGATCTGGTTTTGGATGAGAACGCTCAGGCGACGCAGGCTGAGCTCGAATCGTTTGGCATAAAGTCTCGCTGCTATGGGTCGAATGCTGCAGATTTCGGCGAGGCTCACAATGTTGTGGCCGAGCTTGTAAAAGAATTTCAGAGGATAGACATACTCGTGAACAATGCCGGAATAACCCGCGACGGCTTGATGATGCGTATGACCGAGCAACAATGGGATTTGGTGGTTAACGTCAATCTGAAATCGGCGTTCAACTTTATTCACGCTGTTACGCCGGTGATGATACGTCAGAAGAGCGGTAGCATAATAAACATGGCCTCGGTTGTGGGCGTTTCGGGAAATGCAGGCCAGGCCAACTATTCGGCGTCTAAGGCCGGAATGATTGGGCTGGCCAAGAGCGTCGCAAAGGAACTTGGAGCCAGGTCGATACGTGCCAACGCAATAGCTCCCGGATTTATAATTACGGAGATGACTGCATCGCTTTCGGAGGATGTCAAAACGGAGTGGGCCAAGCAAATTCCGCTGAATAGGGGAGGAACTCCGGAGGATGTTGCCAACGTTGCGCTCTTCCTTGCCTCGGATCTTTCCTCATACGTAACAGGCCAGGTTATTCATTGCTGCGGCGGAATGAATACTTGAACGATGGAAATTGTTTACGAAGACAATCATCTTATTGCTGTAAACAAAAATTGTCATGAAATTGTTCAGGGCGATAAAACCGGCGATACTCCTCTTTCGGACACTCTTAAATTGTGGCTGAAGGAGAAGTATCAAAAGCCGGGAAATGTTTTTGTGGGCGTAACGCACCGTCTGGACCGTCCGGTCACCGGAATTGTACTGTTTGCAAAGACAAGTAAGGCGCTGGCCAGGATGAATGAGATGTTCAGGAATGGGGATATTCAGAAAACATATCTTGCGATTGTCAAAAGCCGTCCGCCGCATGAGGAAGGCACTTTGACGCATTGGCTCACTCGTAACGAACGGCAAAACAAGTCGAATGCCCATCCGAACGAGGTAGCCGGTTCGCAAAAATCGGTTCTGCACTACACGCTGAAATCGCAATCCGAGAGGTATTTTTTGCTGGAAATAAGGCTCGAAACCGGACGTCATCATCAAATTCGATCCCAGCTTGCTTATATAAAATGTCCGATAAAAGGGGATTTGAAGTATGGCGCTGAGCGATCGAATCCCGACGGAGGAATCAGTCTACATGCGCTTAGTGCGGCTTTCACGCATCCGGTTTCCAAGCTTCCCATCCATATTATTGCCCAGCCTCCGCTCGATCGGCTTTGGCAAGAGCTGATCAAAGAAGCGGGAATATTGACGAGGGAGTAGCCGCAATTATGTGAAGCCGGCGGCAAACGTTCAGGCTATAATTCCGTTGCAAAGGCTGTATTTTTTTCTGCGAGATATGTATCGACCGATATATTTATCTCTACCAAATATCTTTAGTTCTGAAGTACGTTGGGCTATCTCCAGCGAGATTTTTGAATACTTTGATCAGATGTGCATGGTCGTAGAAGCCACATTCTACGGCAATGGTGAGTAAATCTTTGTCGGGGGATCTTTGCAGAGAGTGTAGTGCGCGTTGGAAACGTACAATTTTTGAAAAGGCTTGCGGGCTCATTCCGATAGAAGTCTTGAATTTTCTCTCGAAATGGCGAGAGGATAAGCATACTTGGTCGGCAAGATCAGGGAGCGATACGAGCCCGTTGGCCGTGTGAATAAGGTTGACGGCATGTATTATTCGGCTATCAAAATCGTAAAGGGCGGCGAGCTTTCCGATGAAGAAGTTGTCGAGGTAGAGGATTATTTCTTCAACCGTTTTCATCTCGCCAACAGCTTTATAAACATCACCGAAGAGGGTTTCGACGAGCGGAACTTCAACGCTGCTATCGGTGAAGGCATCTATGGGCGTTCGGGTGAAGGCTGTCAGTCCGGCAGGCTTGAAGCGGATGCCGAACATAATTACCGATTCGGGGCGGGCCACTCGTACAAAGGAGGTCATTGTGCCAACAATTTCGCTTAGCAGAGTGTTATGGGAGCGGTCGATTGTTAAAACAATATTGATACATCCATCTGGAAGTATTCTGAAGGGAGGCTCGTCTGGCGTAAATTTAGTTTCAGTCCAATAAGCGTCGATCAGGTGAGAGAGCATCAAATTGGGATGATATTCTTTATGTAGCATGTGGCAAATATATAAAACAAAGGTGTAATTTGAAATAGCTTGAGGGCGCTTAAGGGCTTTTAGCTCTAAAAAAAATGAGATATGGTAGAGGGATGCTGATGCGAGGGGCTGCGGCTCAACATTTCCCCGCGCATGCCTTATACAATCATCTCGCTAATAAAATCTATAAGCTTTGCGGCCTGATGGGAGGATGTGTAAAAAGGAATCAGTACGCGCTCGCGATGGGCTATTTCGGCTGCATCGAAGGGGGATAATAGCAGTTGTTGGCAGGCGCTTATCATTTCAGAAGGGCTATCGGCTATGTGACAAAGCTCGTCGAGCCCGCTGCCGGCGAGCATCAGGCGATTGACAAGGATGTGACGGCCTTCGAATAGGCTGTTCAGCAGTTTAAGCTTCAGTCCAGTGGGCTGGAAGGTTGGCAGCAGATGTATCTGGGCTTGTTGAATCAGATAGGACATCCGGGCGGCTGTTGGATTGGCCTCGATGCGGATGTGAGGGTGTTTTTGTACGGCTTTTGTTAAGCGTTTAGATGGATTCATGCCTGCAATGATGCATGGAGAATCGAGGGCGGCGAAAACGTTATGGACGAGGAACAGGGCTGTTTGCTCGTTTTCGTGGACTGAAAGTTTGGCATGATAGAGAATAAAATCTGATTGTCCGGGCTGCGCTGATATGCTTTCGTTAGAATGGAACGGTGGCATGAACTCTACTCGATTCTGTGGGAATTGCTTGCAGAAATACTCGGCGTCGGTAAGTGAAATCGGCAAAAGCAGCCGGGCATGGGCCATGGTTGGCTGATAATGATAAAGGCGCCAGGATTCCAGGAGGTGGAAGAGCTTAGGTACTATTCCGCGGCAGGCTTTGGAAAGGTAGCGATAATAATCGTGCTCAACGTTTCCCATGCGACATATTGTCAGGCGATCATGCAGCTGCGGGTCATTAAGGTGGTAGCATGAGTGCAGGCTTTCGAAGAGGATGGGCCAGGGATTGCGGGCCAGGTTGTGTAAAAGCTCTTCTGATCGCCGGCTAAGTACGTTGTAAGGCTGGAGGCTCAGGTGAGATTTCCAAGTGCGCAGGCGTTTGTAGTAATAAACCTCCTTGCATATTTCCGACGGAAAGTGGCTTCGATCAGTTTCGTATGTAAAACAATGAAGGATGACGGCTATGCCTTGGGCTCTGAGCGCGGTTATGAGGTAATATATGTCGATGATTCCGCCGTAGTTGGGGGGATAGGGCACGTTGAAGGCGACGATATTGATACAGTTTTTCATTATATATATGTAATGATAGGGAGGCAAATTTAAGAAACCGTTTTGAGTATGACTCC
>JAITHO010000122.1 GCA_031279915.1 Tannerellaceae bacterium | reverse complement strand
CTAACAATTTTGAGGCTCCGAAGGCTATTGAAACCTCCAGTAAGAACTTTTTGGAGGAATAAATATTTATTGAAACCTATAATTCGCCCAAATTCACCCTTTCAATAGATATTGAAACCTATAATTCGCCCAAATTTACCCTTTCAATAGATATGGAAACCGTCCTGCAGGCAAAAACAGAGGTTTCAATAAATATTGAAAGGGTGAATTACGGCGAATTGGAGGTTTCAATAAATATTGAGCCGACGGAAATGTTGATGCCGAAAAAATAATATTTATTTATCATGCACTATGCTTGATTTAAGGTTTGCCCTATACATTGCGGGAGGCAGTTTTGCAGGATTAAAATCTTTATTTATTTTTGCCACGGAGAATAACCCAAGAGTTGCAAAAGAGTTTTGCCTCCAGGATTTTCTCACCATTTTAAAACGATGGCTAATAAACGGGGCTGACCGGTTTTGACAGCGGGTAGAAGTGGTTTGTAAGCATGTAGTGCGTAGTTGGCTTGCACTTAAATCTCAGACAACGCAAATTAATTGGCGAAAATTCTTACGCTCTCGCTGCGTAGTCGAAGTACAGTAGATTGACGCTTAATCTCTGCAACAGTTGTGGAGACGAGACATCGCCCGGATGCTGTGGCTTCGAAGCGGTCCGAACCGGCGGTGCAGATAAATCGGAGATAGTTTAAAGCATGCCTTGAGCTTTAAGCAAAATTAAAGAGGCTAAGGATTGGGTTGGTTGCTTCGGTCTTGCCCTTTCCCGACAAACAAAGCGAAGATAAACATGTAGAAAGCAGATTAATTCCTCGATTGGACGAGGGTTCGACTCCCTCCAGCTCCACAAATCATTTTACATACAAGTTTTGCATTTCATTACGGGATCTACCTTCCCGTAATGAAATGCTTTGGCTGTTGCCCATTACAATTTCCCCATTTCAACAGAATACAATCTCCGGATTAATCTTATACAAGCCGCGCTTGACGCGCATGAAGGTAGCTTTCCCGTAATGCGAATCTTTTGACAATTCGTGAGCCGACATTATACTGCTTAAATATGAACGCTTCTTGCGATAGGGCGGCAAAATCTCATCCGGAAACATTTCGATCAGCTTTTCTAAGGCGTCCAAAGAGAATGAACTTGCATCGTTCGCAACGTAGGCGCCGGGGATGGCTGTGGAATTAAGCGGGGTATCAATGGTGTTACGGATTAGGAGTATCAGGACGAACAGCATGCTGTGCGATCCGATGCTGAAAATACGTTGGCGAAACTCATACTTGATTTCGAGGGGGCGCACCTTGTCCCAGTAGCGGATGAGAGCTTTATCATTGATGTAGTATTGGGGTCGTTGCTTGTTGTTTTTGTTGGTGAGGAAGTTGTTTAGGAGATAGTCGAAGGCGGTTAGATTTGATTTGTCGGTTAGTCGGATGGAGGCTCCTTGAGAGAGGAATTGGTCGGCGATGGATGACTGTCCGTAGCTGAGGGCCAGCATTAGGCCTGTGGTGTTATCGTCGTTGGTGAAGTCTACTCCGTATTTACTTATCACACGTTGGATGTGGGATTTGTTGCCTACGCGAATGTTCTTTTCGTATTCGCGGCGGTCGGTTCGAAGCTCTTTCATGTATGCAACGGCTCTCTGCAGCTGAAGTTTGGCCAGGGCGTCGATCCACTCGTAGCAACGGTGATTGATGGCATACTGGAAGAGCTGCTTGCGCTCGCGTCTGACTTCGGCTTCGGTCAGAAGCGGATCGAGGGCGCGTTCGCGGATCTGTTCGATTTCGTCGCGGCTGATATATTCGTAGCCGAGATATTTGGCGCGGATTTGTTCGGCTTGCTCGTACTTTCCTTGTTCTTCGAGCCGACGGGCCTCGTCGAGCCATTCTTCTTTCGAGGATTTGCTTTCGGATACCTGGATGCCGAGGCGGTTCTCCTGCATCTGGAGGAGAGCGAGGGCGGGATGATCTACGCATTGCTCGAAGATGTAGATGTTCTTGATGGCGCGAGTTATGGCTACGTAAAAGGAGTTGATGTAGAATTTATATACCTCGGCGTCTTTGTCGTGCTTGCTGGAGGCGCGGTTGTAGCGCAGATCGTCGAGTTTGAGATCGTCGCTGCTAACTCCGGAGATGATCTCTCTAAATTCGGCTTCATGGTATGAAACGAAGTCGATCAGAATAACATTTTCGTACTCCAGACCCTTTACTTCGTGCACACTAAACACAAGCGGGGTCTTGAAAAATAGAGCGGCTTTCGCCTTTTGCAATCTGTCGGGAACGATAACCGCAAACTTGGTACTGTCTTGCGTGCGCCGGTTGAGCTCAAGTTTTATATTGTCGTCGTCGGCATAAAGGAGTATTTCGCCGCTATCGTGTTGGATGGGGTTGATAAGGTAATTGGTTTCGCGATCTATGGAACCGAAGCGGCTGTTTTTAATCTTCAGCAGATTATTGCTTAGTTCTACTATCTTGGAGCTATTGCGATAGTTGGCATGCAAGATTTGGATTGTGCTGTCTTTAGCTTCGCCGCTGTTATAGAAGTAAGTTTTGATTTTGCTCCACGAAAAAAAGTTTGGATGCACAATCTGGTTGCTATCGCCTGCGAAGATGAAGTTGGCCGGATTTCTTAGCGATGTAAGTATGCTCCGGAGCTGAATGTTGGTCATGTCTTGCACCTCGTCGACCATCACGTAATCGTAGCACTGCCGGATGAGCGGGATGTGCTCATAGCAATGTATATTGCCGTCATAAAGACTCTCACTCTTCATCCATTCCAGATATTTCAGGAACAGTGGATATAGGCGCTCCCGTTCCGAAAGGCCAAAGATGGATTGCTTAACTCCCAAGGACATATATTCGTCGACCGAAAGCCAAGCCGTATGCACAGGAGCTCCGGTTATCACTCCCTTAAATTCCTCAAAGACTCGATAAGGCTCATGGATTCGAAGGGCTTGCTGATGACGCATGAACCAGCGTTCGAAGAGCGGAAAATCAATCTCGCGGCCCTCCGGTTTGCGCCAAAGCGACAGATAATCATTCAGGCTCAAGAACTCGGCCTCCTGAGATGCATTGTCATAACCATAAGAATAATACAGAAAGGATGCATTATCCACAAGATATTTCGAAAGTGATATATAGGCCACATTACCCGGAAGCTCCTTAAGCTTTTCCAGAACCAAAGCCGTCTTGCCGCTGCCGGCAGAGCCTACAATAATGAGCGGAGGATGCAAAGCATACACGTCTTGCTGCTGAAGATCAAAGGAGATGAACTTATTTAGCGTATGAACGGTTTTAATCTCAGGATGAAGGTAGCGAAGCTCTGTTGATGATTCGGAAATCGACGCATCGGTGGATAAAACCGGCGTAAATCGCTCTTCATCAACAACGGCTCCGCCACGCAGAAAGCGGCTGCGAGCATAGTTATGCTCCTTGATAACCTCCAAAAGAAGAATGTACTTTCGATCGTTATACGTTACGAAGTTGAAGAGTAAACGATCACGAATGTCGAGGCGAGCACGGTAAAAATCCGTGCCCGACATCTTGCGCACATCGGCGCTTTTGAAATCGCCATCTTGAAGATTCTTAAGCGTTTTTGGAAATGTTTTCGCCACAGAATTAACGTCAAGATCGCTATGAAACAGTATATCAAACATTGTTTTATCTATTTAACGATTATAGGCAAATGTAATAAAAACGCCTCTTGTGTATCCGATCTTCTTACGCTAACTTTGGCCGCACAAACAAAATATGTTACTTAATCATTTAATACCTATCACTAATATGAACAGAAGAGAATTTATCAACAAAAGTATGGCCGCTGCTGCTGCATGCTACGCAGCTACGGCCCTGCCGGCCTTCGCAAGCGCATGTACAGCAGCAAGCCGCAATCGCATCGGCATACAACTTTACAGTATTAACAAATTGCTGCCCAACGATGCCACTGGATGCCTCAAAAAATTAGCCGATATTGGTTATGCAAGGGCCGAAGCTTATGGATTTAACGGATCAACTTTCCTCAACAAGCCCCTCAAAGAATGGGCCAACATGATGAAAGACGTAGGAATACAGCTTTCAGGAACGCACTGCGGAACTCCATTGCTGCCCGAAGATATTAACGCTACCGAATGGGATTACTGGCGCAAAAGTACGGCCGCAATGAACGAAGCCGGCGGACAATTGCTCGTACAATCTTTCCTCCCTTCCGACAAATCCCTCGATGACCTCAAACGAATAGCCGAGCAATTCAACAAAATCGGAACTCTTTGCCGCGAAGCGGGACTACGATTTGGATACCACAATCATCACGCAGAATTTCATCAAGTTGAAGGCGAAACGATCATCGACGTTCTACTCAAAAACACCGATCCCGAACTCGTTTTCTTCCAGATAGACCTCGGACATGCCGTTAACGGCGGAGGCGACATACTTGCCTACATGAAAAACTACCCCAAACGATTCCTAAGTTGGCATGCATCCGACTTCAAAAAAGGCGAAGGATACAAGGAATTAGGCAAGGGCGACGTTCCTTACGCACAGCTTTTTGCACAAGCCAACGAGCTCGGACTCATTGACCTCACCGTCGAACAGGAAACCGGCGGAGACGTATTCGCAGTCCTCAAAAACAATTTTGAATACCTCTCACAATATCCCTGGACAAAAATATAATTGTCGAGCTGCGAGCCGGCAATATTCCATTTCCCTGTACATTGTTTTTAAGTTCCTCCGTGCCTTCCCAATAACTTCAGCATATCTGCAAAGGGAAGCACGGAGTTTCTTTGTGCCGTTTGCTTTACATTATTACTGATTTGCTGCCGATAATATCCGGATAGGCAATGATTGGGGCAAACTCAATATCAGCACGCCATCAATTCCTCTCCTGTGGAGGGGGCGGAGGGATGGTTTTGTCTCAAAGGCAATTGAATTGGGCTAGCTTTAGTTATTAGCGCCCCGCCCTTCGGCGCTCCTCCGGAGGAGGGGAATTTGTTGAGGCAACTTTTTCGGAATTAGAGGCAACGCAAGGTTGCGGATGGCTCGATTTTTGGAGATTGGGCCAAAAACAACTATGGGATGGCTCGATTTTGGGAGATCGGGGCAAAAACAACTCTGGAAGGGCTCGATTTTGGGAGATTGAAGGAAAAACAACTCTGGAAGGGCTCGATTTTTGGAGATTGAAGGAAAAACAATTCTGGGATGGCTCGATTTTTGGAAAACTTAGTTTTCCAGAGTTGTTTTTGCCTTGATTTCCAAAAAACTTAGTTTTCCAGAGTTGTTTTTGCCTTGATTCCCAAAAAACGAGCCTTTCCAGAGTTGTTTTTGCTTCGATCTTCAAAAAACGAGCCTTTCCAGAGTTGTTTTTGCTTCGATCTCTGAAAAACGAGCCTTTCGCAACGTTGTTTTTGCCTCGATCTCTGAAAACGAGCCTTTCGCAACGTTGTTTTTGCCTCGATCTCTGAAAAATGAGCCTTTCCCAGAGTTGTTTTTGCCTCGATTTCCAAAAAAGGTTTGCCCGCAATGTTGTTTTTCCTTCCATTTCAAAAAAATTGAGGCAAACTCCGGACGGAGTTGAGGCGAAGTGGGGAAGATTGAGACCAAGGTAGGACAGGGCTGGGACAATTCCGCCCAAAGGCATCAGCGGGAGGGAGAGGAATCGGTTCGGGAGAAGGCGATCAGGCGGTCGTACCTTGCTCCGAAGGGTCGATAATAAATGTAGATATAATACTCATTTTCGGTTTGATAGAAATTGCGCTCACTGGGGGCGGATTCGGCGCGCGAGCCTCCGTTGGGAACGAAAAGGAGGGCGTAGTTGTAATGCCCTTGCTTGAGGAACAGATGCTTTTCATAAGATTCGGTCGCCGCGTTG
>JAITHO010000114.1 GCA_031279915.1 Tannerellaceae bacterium | reverse complement strand
GATCGCATCGGCGCCGAATATAAATTGCATCGGCTTCTCGCGGGTGGCTCGCTCCATAAGTTCACGCTCTACGCCATCTCCAACGTATAATTCGTAGATAACGGATACAAAACTGTTTGAGCTAATTCTCATATTTCTAAAATTTTAATTGGGTTACTATATATAATTCTCTTATCTCTTTTACGCTTCGTTTATTGCCTTGCGGAGCTGCTCCATCGCCCTTACTAATACGCTGCGCTGGCAGCCGGCGTTAAGGCGCATAAATCCTTCGCCGCCTGGGCCAAACGAGCTGCCGTCATTCAGCGCAAGCCCTGCTTTGTTGATGAAAAAACGCACGAGCTCCGGCTGCGATAAGCCAAGGCCGCGGCAATCTATCCATGCTAAAAAGGAGGCTTGCGGAGGATACACCTTCAGCAACGGAATCTCGCGACGGCAATAATCGTCGATGAAACCGATGTTTGCCGCCACGTAATCGCACATTTGCCGCAACCATTCCTCCCCATAAGCATAAGCAGCCTTGGTGGCCTCGTAAGCAAAGATGTTGCCCTGATTGAGCTCCCTTGCCTGCAGCCAGCTGAAAAATCGGCCCCGCAAATCGTTGTCCGGAACGATGGCATAAGAATTTACAATGCCCGCAATGTTGAACGTTTTGCTGGGCGACATAAAGCTTATAGCAATGTCTCTCGCTGCCGGAGATATCCCCGCAAAGGGCCGATGAACAACGCCCGGCCAGCTCATCTCGGCGTGTATCTCGTCGGATATAATAATAATGTTATTGTAATAGCATATTGCGGCTAATCTACGCAGCGTTTCTATGCTCCAAACTATGCCGCCCGGATTATGAGGGCTGCAGAGGATGAAAATCTTGCACGAGCCGTCGATAACACTCTCCAAATGCTCAAAATCCATCTCATAACGACCCTCCTTTAGCCGCAACGGATTATTTACAACCCGCCGCCCAAGCATCTCGGGAATGGAGCGAAAGGGAGCGTACACCGGCGGCTGAATAATCACCTTGTCGCCCGCCGCCGTGAAGCAGTCGATAACAAAGGCTATCCCCTTCACAATCCCAGGTATATAGCACAGCCACTCCTTATCGACATCAAAACCATAACGGCGCCGAAGCCAGCCCGTGATGCTCGCATAATAAGCATCCGAAGCGAAAGTGTAACCAAAAATCCCGTGATCGCAACGGCGGCTGAGGGCCTCAACAATAAAATCCGGCGTGCGAAATTCCATGTCGGCAACCCACAGCGGTATCAGCCCCGCACTGCCGAAGCGCTCCTCCATCAGGTCGACCTTCAGCGAATCAGTGCCGCGCCTGTCTGTTTCTTCATCAAAATTGTATTGAGCCAGTTTCATGTTCCTTCTGTATCATTTTCATTTGAAGCGACCAAAGATATGGCTTTTCTTGATATTAAAAAACGCCTTCAGTTGCCCTATATAATAATGTATAGGAGATTTATGCCGCCAATTTAGCTGCCGAACGCCCTCGCAGCCATTAAAATCAGCCAAAATATTTTTTTGATTCCAGATAAAAATCGTTTTTTTCGTCCAAAAATTGCTGGACGCCGATAACAAGTGTTTTTTCCTTCAAAAAAAATGCTGGGTCGAAATAACAAACGTTTTTTCCTCCCAACATTTGCAGGGCCAATATAACAAGTGTTTTTTCCGCCAAAAAAAATGCTGGGCCGAAATAACAAGTGTTTTTTTCATCCAGCATTTTGCAGGGCCGAAAAAAATAGTCTTATCGGCGTCCAGCAGATTTTTGGAGGAAAAAACACTTGTTTTTTAGGAATGAAATTTTTTTAGAGCGCATATTGTTTTTGTGTATATAAAAAAACATTATCTTTGGCGAATTAAACAACCATATTAAATATTCATATCTATGGACAAACCCATCAATATTCCTTTTAAAACTCCACTTAGAAAGTTGCGTGCATCAGAACACGTTTTCGCCTTCTCAGAGGCCATTCTCCCCCCTCTACTCCCTGTCATCGGAGGAGTCCCCGCCTTGGTTCCGGTATTCACCGTCTTGCAAAACAAAGTTGCGCATGAAGATGATATATACAAAAAAATCATGGCATCGGCCCTGACGCCGGAGTTACTTTTCTTGCATCACCAACGAGTGTCTGCTTTTGGATTATTCAGGCATACGGTTGCCCACGCCGAATTTTCTAAAGTTCCCGACCGTTTGCTAGCATTTAACACGCTCACCCCGCTGATGAGAACTTATAAGCACGCGCCACGCGGCTCGTATATGTCGGTAGGCGGAGCGCTGTCTAATTTCGTGATCGACTGCACCAAGCCGGTATACGTTCCCGCCATTCAAATCCTTGCCTTACTGGAGCTCCAAAATGAGCTGAAAGATGCGAACGACGAGTTTAGCCAAAAATTCGTTGAACGCGCCTCAGACAAAGAGGTTATCTCCAGCAGAGGAACGATTATGCCGGCACGCAATGATACTGACGCAGCTTTCGAAGTATTTGTCAATGCGATTAATTCTACTTACACAATCAATGAGCTCGGCACGAAAGATCCGGCGCTGAAGGAAAATCTCAACAAGATTATCCTTCCGGTCAATGCCGCGCTTACGGAGGTAAGGAATACGGTCGCAAGGCGCGGACATAGCTCCTCTTCATCGGATATGGAGGACGATGGCTCGCAAACAGATCCAATCGATCCTGATGATCCCGAAACTCCGGATGATACGCAAACTCCAGATATAAGTGTGCCGCCAATTAATCCGGAAGACCTGAATCCGCCTGCTGCAGGCGAATAGTAACTTCCAGTAATCGCCTTTTATGCCTTTGCGCCCTTGGCAAAATGCTCATTTACCAAAGTAAACCCCGCTTGTGCCTCCGTCGCAAGCCCTGAAAAAAATAATTATTAGAAGTTACTACATGATTTTTATGAATGGAAGTCTCTCCGAAGGTCGCCGCTCAACACAACGGCGGCCTTTATTTTGCAATCGCAACGGCCTCGCATCGGCCCCAAAACGGCAAAGACGCTCCAAATTCTCAAACCGCAATGCTTATCTTTGCCACTTAACAAAATAATATAAGCAATTATGTCAGCTATTAAATGCATAGGAATATTAACCTCCGGAGGAGATGCCCCGGGAATGAACGCAGCCGTCAGAGCCGTTACACGAACAGCTATATACAACGGAATGACGGTGAAGGGAATTTATCGCGGGTATAAGGGATTAATCACCGGTGAAATCGAGGAATTTAAAACTCAAAACGTAAGCAACATCATACAGCGCGGCGGAACTATCCTCAAAACCGCGCGATGCATGGAATTTAAAACCCCCGAAGGACGGCAGCAAGCCTACGAAAATCTGCGCAAAGAAAACATCGACGCGCTGGTAACAATAGGCGGCGACGGAACTCTGAGCGGCGCACGCATCTTCGCACAAGAGTTTAACGTTCCCGTAGTCGGATTGCCCGGAACGATAGATAACGATCTCTTCGGAACCGATGTCACAATCGGATACGACACTGCGCTGAACACCATCATGGAGTGCGTCGACAAGATAAGAGATACGGCTTCATCGCACGAACGCCTGTTCTTCATCGAAGTGATGGGGCGCGACGCCGGATTCCTCGCCCTCAACGGAGCCCTCGCTTCGGGCGCAGAAGCCGCAATCATCCCTGAAATATCAATGGAGAAGGATCAGCTTTCGGAAATGATAGAACAAGGGCTGCGGAAGTCGAAAAACAGCAGCATCGTTCTGGTGGCAGAAAGCGAAGTCACCGGCGGAGCAATCGGAGTGGCCGAACGCGTCAAAAAGGAGTATCCCCACTTCGACGTTCGCGTAACCATACTCGGACACCTTCAGCGCGGCGGATCGCCCTCAGCACAAGACCGCATCATGGCAACACGCATGGGAGCAGCCGCTATCGACGCTTTGATGGAGGATCAACGCAACGTGATGATTGGCATACAAAGCGAACAAATCGTGTACGTTCCCTTCTCCAAAGCTATCCGTAACGAGAAGCCCATCAATCGCGACCTCCTGAACGTCTTACGCACCACGTCTATTTAATTGAAACCAGGCCTGTATCCCATATTAATCGTGCTCGCGCTGCTGCTCTTTATGGCTTGCCTTGTGTACGGCGCGGTATACATCCCCTTCGACAATGTTGTGAAGATTTTGGGAGGAAAAACGGTTGAACGATCGGCATGGCAAAGCATCGTTATCCAATCGCGCCTGCCGCAGGCCGCAACAGCAGTTCTGGCAGGATCGGCGCTGGCGGTAAGCGGATTGCTGTTGCAAACCTTCTTCCGCAATCCGCTGGCCGGCCCCTCAATATTGGGAATAAGCGATGGAGCCAATTTGGGCGTAGCGACAGTTATTTTGCTGGCCGGCAATACGACTCAGCTCTTCCTCGGAGCTTATTGGGCGATCATTCCGGCAGCCTTCGCCGGCGCAGGAGGAGTGATGGCTCTGATTATTTATTTCTCGGCAAAGGTGCGCAACAGCGTGATGCTGCTAATTATTGGGATAATGATAGGCTATCTGGCGTCGTCGGCCATTTCGATTTTGAACTATTATGCTACGGCGGATAGGGTACATTCGTATGTGATGTGGGGAATGGGTAATTTTTCGTCTATATCGCTTGAGCGCCTGCCTCTGTTTGCTATTTGTACGATAGGCGGGCTGCTGTTCTCGGTAATGCTGATCAAACCGCTCAATGCATTGCTTCTGGGCGAAACTTATGCAGCAAATCTCGGAGTGAATGTTCGTAGCCTAAGGATGAAGATACTTGCATGCACCGGCTTTCTGGCGGCGGTTACGACGGCCTTCTGCGGGCCGGTGTCATTTATTGGCCTCGCCGTACCTCATGTGGCGCGATTGCTGCTGGGCTCATCTAATCACCGACAGTTATTGCCGGTAACGCTCTTGGCCGGAGCCTGTGTCGCTTTGTTATGCAACCTGCTCATGGTAGTTCCCGGATCAGGAACGATTTTACCGCTCAATGCAGTTACTCCATGGGTAGGAGCGCCCATTATTATATATGTGATAGCAAGTCGGAAGCATATACACTATTTCAATGAAGCCTGAAGCTCCCATACTCCAAACTCACAAGCTTAGCATAGGATATGCCGGCAATACGCTCTTCGAAGATCTCAATTTGGAGCTATCTTCCGGAACTATCACCTGCTTGCTTGGATTAAACGGCTCCGGCAAATCAACTTTGCTGCGCACACTCTGCGGATTGCAGCCGGCAATAAGCGGACAAATAAAATTATTCGACAAGCCCCTACGGCAATACTCTCCGCAAGCTCTCGCAAGAACCGTGGGAGTAGTCCTGACCCAGAAGCGCTATGCAGCCGACTTGAGAGCCTACGACTTGGTTGCTCTCGGACGGCATCCTCACACCGGATTCTTCGGCGCGCTCAAGCAGGCCGACAAAGATGTTATCGAACAATCGCTTGAAGCCGTCGGAATGACATCCTCCGCTGCCCGTCGATTAGCCGAGATGAGCGACGGCGAACGTCAAAAGATAATGATCGCAAAAGCCATAGCCCAGCAATGTCCGATCATCCTCCTCGACGAGCCAACGGCCTTCCTCGACGTCATAAGCCGGATCGAAACCATGATGCTGCTCCGAAAGCTATCCCGCGAGCATCGCAAAACCATTTTGCTGTCCACTCACGACCTTGAGCAGGCCATACGCACGGTAGATAGCTTCTGGATGCTCCGTCGCGGAAGCCAAGCTGTATGCGGAACGCCCGAAGACTTGATTCTCGGCGGAGCGATGGCCTCCCTCTTCGAGAAGAATGGTCAGACCTTCGATCCATTGTCGGAGCATCGCGTCATAGAGGAAGATGCAAGGCCGGTTGGCGTCGAAGGCGATCCCTCAATAGTCATCTGGGTCAATAACGCACTGATCCGCAGCGGACGGAAACCCTTCCCCATGGCAGCCGCCTATCCCTGCATTAACTGCATCAGCCCCTCCAAGTTCATTATCACCCACCCCAACGGTATCTGCCGGAATGTAGCATCCGTATCAGAGCTCCTGACAGCTTTGCAAGAAGCCGAGAGCCAGCCGATGCCGCAAATCCAAATCCAATCCCAATATGCTTAACGTACTTGCCGCAACAAACTATGTGAAAGTCTTAGACGTAATCTGGAAAGGACTGATGATAGGCGTTTTGGTATCCGCTCCAATGGGGCCCACAGGAGCGCTCTGCATTCAGCGCACCCTATATAAAGGACGCTGGCACGGCTTCTTCACCGGCCTGGGAGCAATGCTGTCAGACGTGATATATGCAACAATAAGCTGTCTCGGACTCGGAGTCATAATCGGCTTCATTGAAACCAACGAAATATGGCTGCGATGGGTTGGCAGCATAGGATTGGGCATCTTCGGCCTGTATACCTTCGGATATAATCCGGTACTTAAGATGAGAGCGCAACGGGAGAAGCCTGTTTCGTACACTTACGACCTGATAACAGGATTCCTGCTCACCTTCAGTAATGCCCTGATTGTGCTTCTGTACATAGGCCTGTATGCACATTTCAATTTCGTAGATCAGGAATACAGTCTGTGGATGTTGGCCGGAGGAATTGGATGCATCGGCCTTGGCGCAATGATATGGTGGTTTTTTATCACTTGGATAATGTCGGCAATAAAGCGTTGGGTTGGTTTTAATATGCGTGATATCTGGATAGTGAATCGAACGGTCGGCACCCTCATCATGATTATTTCAATAGTAGGAATTATTTTATTATGCCTTTAAATCAGTATGAAGATGAAAAACATTAGAATCCCTTATTTGCCCGCTCTCAATGAACTCAAGCTGCATCAAGCGGGCGCATTGATGGAAACGCAAGCCTCTCGCAGCTATATTGATGTCGTTAATTGGAATGAGTTCCCTTACAAGCCTGTCGCCGCCTTCGACATTGCCCGTGGAGATGCAAGCCTGTTCATTCGCTTCTTCGTGAAAGGAATGTCGCTTAAAGCGCTTTGCGAGGCCGACGGTTCGCCGGTGTATACAGACAGTTGCGTGGAGTTTTTCATGCAAAGGCCTGGCGAGGATATTTATCGGAACTTCGAGTTCAACTGCATTGGCGTGTGCGATGCAAGCCGCCGAGTTTCCAGA
>JAITHO010000104.1 GCA_031279915.1 Tannerellaceae bacterium | reverse complement strand
GAAATCGCCGTGGAGAAATATAAACGTTTAGATTCTCTGTGAAATCGCCGTGGAGAAATATAAACGTTTAAATTCTCTGTGAAATGGCCGTGGAGAAATATAAACGTTTCGATGGGCTGTGAAATCGCCGTCGAGAAAAAAACACGTGTGGATGGCTTGCGCTGGGGTGGTTTTTGTATGTTGAGGGTGGATGTGGGGGGCTCTTGGCTTGCTTGTGTTATATTTGCAAATAAACTTTTGAGTTGAATTTTCTTTAGTATGAAATCAGAACATTTTTTGAATAATTGTAATACGATGCTGTGGGGCCGTGTGTTGGCGCTTGCGGGATTGATGTTTTGCGGGCTATTGATGTCTGCTATTGTGGGGCTTGGGTTTGTGAATTTGGCTAAATTGGATGAGGCTTATATGGGTAGGCTGTTGCAGTTTTTGGCGACGATTTTTGTTTTTATTTTGCCGGCTATGGTTTATGTGCGGATGTTTGGGGGGAAGTTGGGCTCGGGCTTATTGTTGAACGTGGTGGGAGATAGGAGGGTGCTGCTGCCGGTTGTTTTGTCGATGTTCTTGTTGTTGCCGTCAATTACTTTTTTGGGCTATGTCAACGAGCAAATGAGTTTTCCGGATTTTATGAGGCCTCTGGAGGATTGGATGCGTATGATGGAGGATAAGGCTCAGGAGAATGCTGATTTGTTTTTTAGGGATACGGATTTGCCTGCTGTTGTGTGCAATATGCTTGTGATGGCGGTGATGGCGGGCTTTGCGGAGGAGCTTTTGTTTCGCGGTGCGCTGATGCATGCCTTGAGCGGCAGGATGCCTGGGGGACATGCGGCTATATGGATTGTGGCGGTGATTTTCAGCGCCTTTCATTTACAGTTTTATGGTTTTGTGCCGCGATTGTTGCTTGGGGCTTATTTGGGGTATCTGGTTTACTGGAGCCGAAGCTTGTGGCCGGCCATCTTAGCACATTTCACGAACAATGCTATCATTGTTGTTTTTATGGGCATTGGCTCGCTGAAGGATATGTCGATTGCTACGGGCGAAATACATAGTGAGGAGATTGGTCTTTATGCCTTGGCTTCGGCTCTTACGTTGCCTTTGTTTGCTTGCTGCGTGAGATTTGTTTACAAGCGGCGGCTAAGTGTCGAGGCTAATTTTCAATCCAGTCAGTGATTTCCTTGGCATCGGGGGCGATTTTTGGTTCAAATACTCCGGCCCAGTTGCCGTCGGGGTCGATTATGAATTTTTGGAAGTTCCAGCTCACGTCGGCATCTTGGCGTCCGTTTTCGGCTTTGCGTGTCAGCCATTGGTAGAGGGGGTCGATGTCGTCGCCTTTAACAGATATTTTGGCTGCCATTGGGAAGGTTACGCCGTAGTTTCGTTGACAAAATTCTTGTATTTCGCTGTTCGTTCCTGGTTCTTGGGCGGCAAAGTTGTTGGCCGGAAAACCGATAATGACAAAGTTGTTGGAGGCGTATTTGTCGTACAGGGCTTGCAGCTTTGCGTATTGAGGGGTGAGCCCGCACTTGGATGCGACGTTGACTACCATGACTTTTTTGCCTTTGAATGAGGCTAATTGGAGGCTTTGCCCGTCGATGGTTTGAACCGTAAAATCGTGAAAGTTTTTTTGTTGTGCGCCTGCCGCCATTGGTAGGATTGCGGCGATTAGGCAATAAAGAAGTGTTTTCATGTGGTGATAAGGATTAAAATGTTTTCGCAAATATATATATAATAATGTTGGAGGAAAGTACCGGCATTTTTGGCTTCAGGCTCCGTGATTTCCTAAAAAAACGAAAGGAGATGCTTCACAGCAGCCCCTTTCCAAATACAAACTAACACTTATGAAAACCTAACTTTTACTTTGCGCTGCAAAAGTAGGTCATTTTAATCATTTGAACGTTGTCAATTTACATGAATTGCTTGTCGATTCTCATAATTTTTCTTAGTATATTTTAATGGCTTATTTTGGGGGAAATTATCCGTCTGTTATCACTATTGTTTGCTATGAATCTTTTTGTAACTTTGTGGCCCGATAAACAATCATTTAAACACTAAATTCTTAATTTTTCGTACATGTGTGGTATAACAGCAATCTTTAATATACGCGAGGATAGCAACGAGCTCCGCCGGCAAGCCTGGGAGATGAGCAAGCGTATTCGTCACCGGGGGCCCGACTGGAGCGGAATTTATACGGGCGCACGAGCTATACTTGTGCATGAGCGTCTTTCCATTGTTGATCCCGCTTCGGGCAAACAGCCTCTGACATCGCGCGACGGCAAGTTGATACTGACTGTCAACGGCGAAATTTATAATCACCGCGAGATTCGTGAGGAGCTTAATAAGGAATACGATTTTATGACCGGATCGGATTGTGAGGTCATCCTGGCATTATATCGCAAGAAAGGTGCGAAATGTATTGAGGACTTGAGCGGAATTTTTGCCTTCGCCCTGTATGATGAGGAGCAGGATCGCTTTCTTATCGCCCGCGACCCTATCGGGGTTATACCATTATATATAGGTAAGGATAAGGCGGGGCATACGTTGGTATCTTCGGAGCTGAAGGGGCTTGAGGGCTTTGCTTCGGAGTACGAGCCCTTCCCTCCGGGGCATTATTATGACAGTAATGAGGGAAAATTAACGCGATGGTACGCGCGCGATTGGATGGAGTATGAGAGCGTTAAGGATAATCATACCGATCTCGACGAACTGCGTACGGCCCTGGAGGAGGCGGTGAGGCGGCAGCTCATGAGCGACGTGCCTTACGGGGTGCTGCTATCCGGCGGCTTAGATTCGTCGATAACATCGGCTGTGGCCAAGCAGTATGCAGGTAAGCGGATAGAAACCGACGGGAAGTCGGATGCATGGTGGCCTCAGTTGCACTCCTTTGCCGTTGGGCTTAAGGAGTCGCCCGACTTGAAGGCAGCTCGGCGGGCGGCGGAATATATCGGAACTATCCACCACGAAATTCATTACACAATACAGGAAGGCATTGACGCCATTCGCGACGTTATTTACTTCATCGAAACCTACGACGTTACAACCGTTCGGGCGTCAACTCCGATGTACCTCATGGCCCGCGTTATCCGCAGCATGGGCATCAAGATGGTGCTTAGCGGCGAAGGCGCCGACGAGGTTTTTGGCGGCTATCTCTACTTCCATAAGGCTCCCGATGCCCAGGCTTTTCACGAAGAGACTGTGCGGAAGATCAGCAAGCTGCACCTGTACGATTGCTTGCGGGCCAACAAGAGCTTGGCTGCATGGGGAGTTGAAGGGCGCGTTCCGTTCCTCGACAAAGAATTTCTCGACACGGCCATGCGCTTGAATCCGCAAGATAAGATGGCTCCGGGCAAGGTGATAGAGAAGAAGGTGCTTCGCGAAGCCTTCTCCCACATGCTGCCCGAAGATATTGCTTGGCGGCAAAAGGAGCAGTTCTCCGACGGCGTTGGATACAGCTGGATAGATACATTGAAGGAGATAGCAGCCCGTCAGGTGAGCGATGCCCAGATGGCGTCGGCAGCAGAGCGCTTCCCCGTTCATACTCCGCAAAACAAGGAGGAGTATTATTACAGAAGCATCTTTGAAGAACATTTTCCGAGCGAAAGCGCAGCGCGATGCGTTCCATCGGTTCCGAGCGTGGCCTGCTCAACGGCCGAAGCTCTGGCCTGGGATAAATCCTTTGCCAAGATGAACGAACCGAGCGGGCGGGCAATCAAGGACGTTCACAACGACAGCTACTGATGTATATATATAATGTATAAGAAAGAAGGCTATAATATGACTACGAAATCACTATACAGAGCAGAGCACGAGCACGATTCATGTGGCGTAGGGCTTCTGGTAAATATTCACGGCAATAAATCGCACGAGATAGTTGAGAAAGGGCTGCAAGTATTGGAGAATCTGCTGCATCGCGGAGCCGAGAGCGCCGACAATCAAACGGGCGACGGAGCCGGCATCATGACGCAGATTCCTCACGAATTTATACTGCTGCAAGGCATCCCCGTGCCCGAAAAAGGCCGATACGGAACAGGGCTGATGTTCCTCCCCAAAGACGCAGCAGAGGCAGCCGTTTGCATCGGATTTCTCGAAGAAGCTCTGAGCCGCGAAGGCCTCCAGCTTATCGCCTTGCGAGACATTCCGGTCAACAGCAATATCCTCGGAGAAATATCCCGCGAGAACGAACCCGCCATCCGCCAGCTCTTCGTCACCAGCGACGATACCGATCAGGATCGCCTGGAACGGAAGCTCTACATGATGCGCAAGAAGCTCGAAAAGAAAACGCAAGAATCGGCTCTCAAGTTCAAGAAAGATTTCTACATCGTAAGCCTTTCCACACGCCGTATCATCTACAAGGGAATGCTCAGCTCGGTGCAATTGCGCAACTACTTCCCCGACCTCACCAATCCCTATTATACCAGCGGAATGGCCTTGGTTCACTCGCGCTTCAGCACTAACACCTTCCCAACCTGGTCGCTCGCCCAGCCCTTTCGATTGTTAGGTCATAATGGGGAAATAAATACCGTTCGCGGCAATCGATTCTGGATGGAGGCGCGAGAAAGCGTGCTTCGCTCGCCGCTTCTGGATAATTCCGAAGATCTGTTCCCGATAATACAGCCGGCAATGAGCGACAGCGCATCGCTCGACAATGTTTTAGAGTATATGCTGATGGCAGGGATGAGCCTTCCGCATGCCATGTCGATGCTTATACCCGAAAGCTGGAACGCCAAGAATCCTATATCGCCTGAGCTTAAGGCCTTCTACGAATATCACAGCATATTGATGGAGGCATGGGATGGCCCCGCCACCCTACTCTTTGCCGACGGACGATATGCCGGCGGAATGTTAGACCGCAACGGCCTCCGACCAGCCCGATGGCTCATCACCCACAACGATACCGTAGTGATAGCATCCGAAGCCGGCGTTCTGCCCTTCGAAGCTTCGCAGATAAAAGAAAAAGGGCGCTTACAGCCCGGAAAGCTTTTAATGATCGACACTCTCGAAGGCAAAATCTATCGCGATAACGAGCTGAAGGAGAATCTGGCCTCCGATTATCCATACAGAGAATGGCTGGCCAAGAACCGCGTTATCCTCTCCGACATATTTTCGGGCCGAACCGTCAGGCACGATCTCGACAAGCTGGCCGAGCTTCGCAAAGCCTTCGGATACTCAGCCGAAGATATCAGCAAGATCATCATGCCGATGGCCGTGGAAGGCAAAGAACCAACCGGATCCATGGGCAACGACGTGCCGCTTGCCGTTCTGTCGCCAAGGCCCCAGCAACTCTTCAGCTATTTCAGGCAACTCTTTGCTCAGGTAACGAACCCGCCAATCGATCCTATCAGAGAGGAACTGGTGATGTCGCTCTACCTTTATATAGGTTGCCAGGAAGCCAATATGTTTGAGCCATCGCCCGAACAGTGCAAGATGGTTAGGCTGCAGAATCCGGTTCTAACCAATGAGGAACTCGATATCCTAACCCATCTTGATTACAAAGGCTTCCGCACCCTTACCTTGCCCATGCTCTTCCCCGTAGCAAAAGGCAAAGACGGACTTGAGCAGGCATTGGAGGATCTTTGCCAAGAAGCCGAAAAAGCAGTTGACAAAGGATACAACTACATAATTCTGAGCGATCGCGGAGTTAACTCGAAGATGGCCCCTGTGCCATCGCTGCTCGCACTCTCAGCCATTCATCATCATCTGATAGAGAAGCGCAAGAGGATGCAAACGGCCATCGTGATCGAAACCGCAGGGCCATGCGAGGTGATGCACTTCGCCCTCCTCTTCGGATTCGGAGCCAGCGCAGTTAATCCCTATATGGCCTACGCCATACTCGACGACTTAGTTAAACGTCGCGAGATGCAGCTCGATTATCATACGGCAGAGAAGAACTACATCAAGGCCGTAAGCAAAGGGATGCTGAAAATCCTGTCAAAGATGGGAATCTCCACCCTCGGAAGCTATCGCGGCGCACAGATATTCGAGGCAGTGGGGATATGCGACGAGGTTCTCGGACTATACTTCCGCGGCATGTCGTCGACGATAGGAGGGATAGGCATCGACGAAATAGCCTCCGACGCAATAGCCCTCCATCGCGAAGGATTCGGAGGCGACTCTCTCAGGCTTGAGCACAACGGCATCTACACTTACCGGAGCGACGGCGAACATCATGCATGGAATCCGGAAACCATCTCGAAGCTGCAAATAGCAACGCGGCTTGGCGACTATGCCCGCTTCAAAGAATTTTCCTCCATAGCCGACAACAAAAACTACCCCATCTTCCTCCGCGATTTCCTTAGCTGGAAGCGCAATCCCATAGACATCTCCGAAGTTGAACCCATAGAAAGTATCACCCGCCGGTTCGTTACCGGAGCCATGTCATTCGGATCCATCAGCCGCGAGGCGCACGAAGCCATGGCGATAGCTCTCAATACCCTCAACGGCAAAAGCAATACAGGC
>JAITHO010000229.1 GCA_031279915.1 Tannerellaceae bacterium | reverse complement strand
TCGTTTTTTTGAGCTCGCCGATAAGTTCGGTAGAGAGCGGAGAAAAACATTGCTTGACCGAGCTTCTCGGCAGAGAGGGCCAACGTTGCGCAATTGGGGGTCAAAAGGTAATTCCACCTCTTAGGGCAGGCGAGGGGCAGGTTTCAAACCCGCCTCTACGCCTGAATATTTACCCTCTTAGCAGCGCCTTTCGCCGTCGATGTCTTTGAAGTCGACGGTGTATTGAGAGCCGTTTTGCATGGTCAGAATGGCGCCGAGGGGCGATCCGGAGGGCATGATGCTTCGGATGTCGATGTTGGCAATGGGATTGAGCTCTTCGGGCGTCCAGGATTCATTGTCGGTGCGGTGTAGCATGACGGTGATGAGGAGTTCGAGCGGCGGGTTGGGCTTGAGATTCTTTTTTTTGAGGTAGATGACAGAGCTTTCGTTGGCTTCGGCATTGCGATTCTCGTTGGCGGCGATGTCAACGGCATCCCATCCTGCATAGCCGATGAGGGCGAGCCGTCGGCCCGGGATGGCTGATGTGATGACCAAACGGTCGCTGCGTTCGTACTGTATGATGTGCGCTCCGCGACCGTCGATGTGGGGCAGTCCGTAGTGGCCTAAGGTTATCTCATACTCAAATGCCAAACGCAAGCGATCGACTCGCACGACGCCTCCGGGGATGGTTATCTCGGCCAGATCGATGATGTATCCTACGCCATTGTTGGGTGGCTTGCGCATGATGGCTTGTCGGTAGATGACATTATTGCGGATGCCGTTGTAGGTCATGGATTGGGATGTGGAGAATATTCGTTGGCGACGATCTTCGTTGCTGATGGTTTTGCCCGTCAGATAGAAGTTGACGTCGTCGCCTCGCAGATCGCGCGGATCGAGCGAACGGTATGCGTACTCCATCGCCGTGCCGCCTGCTGGATTATGATCCTCCCAGGGGAAGAGTGTGTTGTATGCAAGCTTCGAATAGTTCGGATCATCGTAGTAGACCTTGCCGGGGATTATTTCCGACGCTCCGCTGATGCCGTGATTCACCAGCACGAGGCCTGGGCTGTCGAGAACTGTGCGATGGAAGCCATCGCCGAGCGATTCCCACATTCCGTCGTTTTCGCGAGCTGTCCAGAAAGGAGAATCCTCCGGCAGAGCAAGACAGATAAAAGGCAGGAACATAAGGAAGGGACTGCCTGCGCAGCTGTAATCCTGAATCATATATTCCCGTCTCCCATAAAATCCAAGGCTTGGGATATCATTATAGAAGAAGTCAGGCCTGGATACGAACTGCAGTAGCGATCCCGAGCACAGCCTCCGAGCCCATCCGCCATCCAGGGAGTTCTCGCGGAGCATGAAGGCAACGGCCAGCGCTCCCGAAACCCACGTTCGATAGCAGATGCTTCTCGACCACATGTTCACGTACCCATTCCTCCCGAAGAAGGCCGTTATTGACTCCATCAAGCGGGCGGCTGAGCGTTCGATCACATCGGCCACCTCCGGATAGAACTCATCTCCGAAGGTACGGTTCCATATAGTAGTATATACGATGAAGAGGCTGATGGAATAGTAGTTGTACGTTTGTTCCAAGTACCAGCCGTCGCCCGAATGATAGGAGAGTATCCAGAGCAGATGGCTGTGCAGAAGATCTTCGTCGATGTCATAGCCGTACTTTTTTAGGAAGGATAGAGCGATGATGTTGAATATCCTCCAGTTGTTTTGGGTAGTTCGGTGATGGGCCCATTTCGAGATGGTTGTAACCATCTGCTTCTTCTGTTTATCGCTAAAGTGAGGCCAGATAGTGTCGGGCATAAGCAGCAACGTTTTAAATAATCCGCCAAATTCGCAAGTGAACTGATAGTTGGAATCCGGCAGCTCTTCCGGCAAAGGCAGGCTGGTGTCATTGCCCGGAGTGAGGGCTCTGTAAAGCTGGAGGCAATAGTATTCCCTCAGATTTATTCCATTAACCGTTGCCTCCGGATTATCGTGGATAAGCGGGCCGGCAAGGGTGAAGGTACGCTCCAGAGCCTCAAACTCGGCCGAACGATACCGCCAATCGGGAGCGCCGGGCTGCGGGTAGGTTTTTCCGGGCACGGATGGAAATCGGAGAGGCGAATCGATTGAATCAACGTGCGTGAAGGCGCGTTCGAGGAGATACTGCGCGCACTCGATGTAGTGCCGCCTTGTCATGCCCGTCAGAGGGCTCAGATTGAGGTCGGGATCTTTTACTCTAAAACAATTGTCCATAAATCTTTCATTCATATAGTTTAATTATCATATCTACTACGGGCTTTTCCTTGTGAGCCCTGTCAAAGATAAGCGGATAGTCGGTTCGGCCAAACACTGGGAAGTTATTCTTCCACGAAGTAGCATCGGAAACGCCCCAGAATGTCACCCTCGTTATCTTATCCGAATGTTGGCGGAAGAGATCAAAGAATGCGAGGAGGTGATTGCTCCAAGCGTTCTCAGCCTCAACAGTCAATCCCTCGGTGTAAGGATTGAGCGTCTTGTCGGCGGCAACTCGCCGGCCCACGTCGGAGCCTGCCTGCGGCTGAGGTTCGGGCAAAGCCGACAGATCAAGCTCGGTAATCATCACCTTCACCCCCAAAGATGCAAAGGCAAGCAAGCTCTTCTCAAACTCATCAACCGACGGAAACTCCATATTCAGATGTCCCTGCATCCCTATCGCATCTATACGCGCGCCGCCCTCGATCAGCGATCGCACCATCCGCACAACTCCCTCGCGCTTCTGAGGTATCGCCATCGAATAATCATTATAATATAGTTCGGCATCCGGATCGGCTTCGCGAGCAAACTGGTAGGCCAGGCTGAGATACTCCGGGCCTATGATCTTGAGGAACGGACTGTCGCGAAGACGCCCGTCGTCAAGAACCGCCTCATTCACCACATCCCATCCCTTCACGCGACCCTTATACCGGCCAACCACCGTAGTGATATGCCGTCGCATCCGTTCAATCAATAGCTCGCGGGAGGCCGGATTGCCGTTGCTGTCAACAAAAAACCATAGTGGAGCCTGCGAATGCCATATCAGCGTATGCCCCGTTAGCGTCATCCCATACTTCTCTGCGAATGCCGCCAAACGGTCGGCCTCTTCAAAGAAAAACTCACCCTCCCTTGGCTGCAGATACATGCTTTTCATACAATTTTCTGCAACGATAGCATTGAAATGTTTTTGGATGAGATGCACCGCCGGAGTATCCGTCTCCATAATTTGGCGGGTATTCATCGCCGTGCCTATAAGGAACCTGTCCTTGATCGCATCCTTCAAACCTTTTGTTGATGCGCCTTGCGCCGCCGCCGACATGGATATCGCCAGCAGACTGATAATTGCTATTGCTATGATATACTTCTTCATTGTGCTGATATTATATTGTTTATTAATCCTTGATATCATTCCAAATTGTCCATTTGCTAATCTTCCGGAGCCAATTACATCTGTAATTTCCTTGCGGAAATTTTGCTGGAGGCAATTTGGTTTGTGATTGCCTTCCGGAAATTTTGCTGGCGAAAATTACGTTTGTCGTTTCCTTCCGGAAATTTTTTTGGGGTAAATTACATCTGTGGCTCACTTTCGGGCATTTTATAGGGCAAACTACATTTGTAATTTCCTTGCGGAAATTTTGCTGAAGGAAATTACATCTGTAGTTCCTTGCGGAAATTTTGCTTGGCCCGGCAACACTTTTTGTTTTTGCTTCCTGAGGCAAAAGGAGCCCGTCAGGCTTTTCTTTTTAGCGACTATTGTTATTGAGGATTCCTGAATAGACATTGGGACTTATTTCCAGTATTTGAGGATGAAGTCCTTGAAGGCAGGATAGTTCGGGGCCGCTTCGTGTCCTCCGCTATGTTTGCGGTAGCCAATATCGCCATCTATATAAGCCTTGTTGCTTATTGGCATGGGAATTTTGGCTCCGATGTAGTCCGTTTTATCGTTCATCACCAATCCTTTTTTTCCCAGGAGTTCGTACACAGGGCTTGCTGCCACGGCGGTGAGGTACATGCCGTAGGGATCGGCCCATGCGTCTCCCTGTCCAATATCTCCGCTGCCTATAAAGATTGGTCGTGGAGCGCAGAGGGCAACGAGCGACTCGGCATCCACCTTCATGTTGATAACTTTTCGGGGCATATAGCCATCTGTGCTGCTGTCGTCAAGGCCTTGGTATCGCATCGCGTCGCCGGCTATCCAGTGATACTCCGACTGCTCGGCGCAGTTTTCCAAATCTTCGCCCCAATGCCTTCTGGATGGAGCCACTCCCATTGCTCCCGACGAACTTGGGAAGGCCGTTGCGATGCGCCTGTCGTAGGCCATCGCCACCAGAGCCCCTTTGCCGTAGCGCGAGTGTCCGCATACAGCAACGCGGGCGGGGTCGATAATCTTCCCGTCTTTCTCGAACAAATCTATCATACGGCTGACGCCCCACGACCATGCCACCAGCGTACCCCAGTCGTAAGGCTTGCGCCAGGCGCCTTTGTTTACGAGGCCGATGAGGTGCGTGGCGAGCGCCTGTCCGTTGTCGGGCTGAAGGGCGACGGGGTTGTAATAAAGCACGGCTATGCCGCTTTCGGCCATTGTGTTCCAGAGAGATTCGTCGGGCATAAAAAATCGTCCGTAAGTCCAGGTGTAATTGATTACGAGGGGCGCCGGCTGTCCTTCGGGGATGTTGGCAGGCACCCGCAGTATGCCTGAAATTACCGGAAGCTCGCGAAGTGCGGGGTAGGCTTTGGGGTCGATTCGTCCGGTGATGACATATTGTCGGAAGGGCAAAGTTGGGGTAGGCTTGCGGTTAAAACTCATCACCTCCTTAACGAGTTCGGGCTTGCTGATAGTCCAGTCGATAGTTAGCTCCTTAGCTTCAGGGGGGATGTATCCGTAGATTTTTTGGACTTCGTCGAAGATTTTTGCTCGTCGCTCCGTCCAGTTTTCAGCCGAAAGTCCGGCGAGATTATGTAGCTCAAGCGGTTTATAGAACTTCGATCCGCTGAGATAATCACCGCCAGGCTCCCATGCTTCAACGTAATTAGTCCAAAGGCCGAAGGAGCTTCGTGCGATACTTCCTCCCGCAGCTTTGGCGCTCCCATCGGGTTTTCGCTCCCAATTGCCATTCGGATTGCCGGCATTTTGCGGTTGTAGCTCAATTGAGCTTCCGGCCGAGCGCAATCGAGGCGCATATAGCTTCGCATAATCATCTTGTTTAGGAATGAGAGGCGGGAATGCCATCCCGATTTGTTCGGCCATCTGCCCATGGTCGAGTCTGGCCGTAAGCCGAGCGGGCGGAGTTGATGGAAAGGGAGAGTTATCGTTAATGAAGTCGCTTTCGGGGGCTCCCAGATAGCTCGGCTTCAGCCCTCCCATGTTGATGAGGATCTTTTCGATTACTATTCCGGGCTCCAGAACTCTGATGCGCAAAGAGTGATCGCCCTTTCCTCCCAGATTCATTTTTGTTTTGGAGATGATGAGACGCTCTCCCTGCCATGCTCCGAGGGAGCCGTCGTAGTGTCCGTTGAAGTTTACCGTTTCCTCCTTGCCGCCATCAAATGATAGAGCGTATCTGAGGCCCTTGTTGGCGTTAAAGTTGAGCGTTGGCGCCAGTCGGACTTCCACTTCAACGCTCCCAGCTTCCGAGACGGTTCGAAAATCATACTCCAAGAATATAGCTTCGCTGTCCTTGGGATAAACATTCTGCGGGAAGGTAGTGACAGAGCTTTTCGTTTTGCCCAAATCCGGAATGATGATCCAGCTTATGCGGTCGGAAGCATTAGCTCGGGCGTAGTGGCATGCATCGATGGAGAGGTATCCGTTGGATTCGATGAAGCGCTTCTCGGTCGGTTCCTGTTTATAAACGTACTCTACGGCGGGCATGATGTTCGTTGGCGGGTCGTTCCATGAGGAGTATCCAATCCGAACTTGATCCATCTGATGCGCCCATTTCCCTCCTGCGATATCCTTATTATAATGTAGGCTAAGAATAGAATCTCTTTCAAAACATTCCTTGGCGAGGTCAGCGTAATAATTAGCCTTGAGGTCGTAGTCTGCGGCATACTTCCGGTTCATCGCCACAGCGTAGTACATTTCATACAGAGTGCTCATGGCATTTATGGGATACAAAACAAGCTGGTCGAAGGCATCACGATACTCGTTCGGCAGCAAATTATATTGTCGGAGGGCAGCCAGAGCCAAGTTTTTGTAGTCATTAACGACGGTTGCGAACTCGTCGTAATTTGTGAGGCTATACGTCGTGGCATCAAGCAGCTCCGGAGTAGCGCGGCTGTTAAACTTAGTGTAGAGGTTCAAAAGCCGAGAGGCCTCGGCGGCATGCTGCGTTCCGAACTGCTCAGCGCACCAGTCGAGGCTGTACTGCATGAGGTTGGCCGCATTGAATCTGTCGGGAGCCCATGCCATGTCGAGGAAGAAACTTATGGGAAATTCCATGGGCTTCAAGTCTCCAACGTTCACCACCCAAAGCCGGTCGACGCCGTGCGAGAACGTGAGGTTCATCTGCTCCCAAACTCGTTGGATCTGCGTAACATTTATCCATTTATAATTTCTCGGAGCTCCGACATAATCGAAGTGATAGTACATTCCGTATCCCCCTTTCCGTCGCGGAGCGTTGATGTCAGGGAGCTTTCGCACGTTGCCCCAGTTATCGTCGCAGAGCAGCAGAGTGACATCGTCGGGCACCCTCATTCCCTTATCGTAGTAATCCTGCACCTCCTTGTAGAGGGCCCATGCTTGCGGACGTTCCTCGGCCTTCCGTCCGGTCACATTACTTATGATCTCGCGCTGATCCTTGATGATTCTTTGCAGCAGATTGATGTTCGCTCCTTCGCTCATCGGCTCATCGCCGTCTCCGCGCATACCAACCGTCACAACCGTTTCGAAATCCTTCATACGCTCCATTCCACCTTTCCAGAACTCTCGGAGTGCGGCCGCATTCTTTTCGTAGTTCCATTCACCCTTGCCGTAGTAGACCCACTCTTCGTGCGCCCTGCCCATAGGTTCGTGATGCGAAGTCCCCAGAATGATGCCCATATCGTTCGCCAATCCTCCGCTCGCAGGATCGTCGTGGTACAAAGCATTTCCCCACATGGCCGGCCAGAGGAAGTTCCCCTTCAGCCTCAAAATAAGTTCGAAGATATGCTCGTAGACCTTAGAATTTACTCCGCCGAATTTCTCTACGCTCCATCCCTTGAAAGCCGGAGATTCGTCGTTGATAAAGATGCCGCGGTATCGAACAGCCGGCTCTCCGTCAGAGTATCGTCCGGGCTTGGCGTATAGATCCGGATGCTTTTGCGGAGGCACATCGGCCCACCAGTACCAAGGCGACACGCCCATCTGCCGCGATAGCTCGTAGATGCCATAAATCGTTCCGCGCTTATCGCTTCCGGCAATAACCACTCCTCTATCAATTCCGGGAAGCGGATTATCCACCGTTTGTATGATATACTTCTCGCGACGTCCCTGCAAATCGCCGGTCGATATATGTCCTCCGGCAACAAGCTTGTCGATATTAGCCGATTGCCCAAGCGTGCCAACAATAACCGCATACTTTCGACCATCAGCCGGAAGCTGTCCGCTTACACGCTCAAAATCTCGGCACAAGTCTCTAACCGCACGCACAACGCCCTTATCGCCCGTATCGCTAATAACGCTTGCCGGAACGCCTTTCTCAATCAGCGGATACAGTTTCATTCCCTCTTTGGCTTCAAGCACAAATCTCTCAGTGCCTAAAACTGTGGCGGCCATCATTGCCGTCATGAAAAAGCTCAAAATATATCTTCTCATCTTCGTATATATATTTGTTTATAATTTATTTTTTAGCAAACCGGATAAACCAAGCAAGTCATCCCCACAAAGTCAAGCCTCCCAGAGCAAGCCCATGTCTCATTATCTTTATCTAAATCAGGCAACCGATGTCACTTGACTGCGCTTTGAAACGGAGAAGCCGGAAGCCCCTCCGAGTTATACAAGTTGGCTGTCGAAGGATTATTCGCCCATGCATACCTGACGGATACCGGTTGCGATACATCCTCGCTCCATACCTCCACCTTCTTTCCGACTATCCTTGCCTTCGCGGGCTTATACTGTCCGTCGGAACCTGCAACGACAAAGCCTTGCAGCTCCTCAACAGGCTTGAGATCATCCGTTCCGGCCCTGAAGCTGATTACGACTTTGTTGCCCTCAATCGCATGCGATTCGTACATGGGCCCTTCGGATGTTATCTTATCGCCGTAGATATGTCGCCTGACTTGGAGAGCGAGGCGCTTGCCTACGTCCTTTTTGTTGAGCGGATGAACGTCGTTCCACTCGCCCAGGTCGATGGTGACGGCCAGCGCTGCTTTTGGGATGTCAATTGAGAGTCGCCTCTGAACCTCGCGCAGGGCGGCCCAGTCGCTGTTCGGCTGATAAGGCATCGGCTCCATGTAGTTTGGAAGCTGTACGATGAAGAATGGGAGATCGGCTCGGAAGAGCTTCCGCCAGTCGCTCACCAATGCTGTCATCAGATCGTAATACAACTGCGGGCGGCCCGTATTGGATTCGCCTTGATACCACAGAATCCCCTTGAAGGCATGGTTCTGCAACGGAGCGATCATTCCATTATAAAGTCCGACAGGCTTGTTCTGGAAGGACACTCCTCCGCCGAAGTTGGGAGGCATCACGGCTCCGATGCGGTACTTCCATTGCCCCGTAAGGCTGATCTCTTTCTTGTCTTGGAGTACGATCTTGTATGGTTTGTCGCGAACAAATTCGGGGAAGCCGCCGCTGTTTACAAGTCTGACAGCAATGGTATTCTTTCCGGCTTTAAGCATTCCGGCGCCGAGCGGATAATTCCTGGGCGGATACTGATAGCCTGTTGTTCCGGCAAACTTACCGTTCACGAAGACGGAGTCGGCTCCCACAATGCGTCCCATGTACATCATGGCCGGACGGTTGGCATATTCGGCAGGCAGATCTATCTCCTTTCGGAACCAGAAGACGCCGCTGATGGGGCTCAATCCTTCGCGTCCCCAGGAGTTGTCGAAGATGTCGGTCGACTTCCAGTCGGAGTCCTTGATGTTGGGAGAAGCCCATCCCTGCCGGATGCCCTCGTCTTGCTCGCAGAGGACAGCGTTCCATCGCGCGCCTGCCAATCCTCCGAACATATTCATGCGGGCGATAAACTCGTCGGATTGTCCGAGCCGCATGTCGTTGAGCATGGCCGGATATGCGGCGATGGAGGCTTCGCTGATCCAGGCTTCAGCCGGAGTGCCTCCAACGCTGGAGTTTATGAGGCCAACAGGAGCCTTCGTGCGTTCATACATTTCCTTAGCGAAGAAGTATGGGAGGGCCGACATCATCTGGGCCGATTCGGGGCTGACATCGCTCCAGGTACATGGAGGAACGTCGGTTTGCGGGCCATGGAAGTTGAATGCCGTTGGTATCTTGACGTACCGGATGTTAGGATTGAAGTACGTGTTTATCTCGTCGGCATAAAGGATCATGAGGCGGGAGATGGGCGTTTCCATGTTGGATTGTCCGGCGCATAGCCATACGTCTCCAAACAATATGTTTTTCAGCTCGCGATTGTTGATGTTGATAGAGTAGGGGCCGCCGGCCTTCTGCGGGGGAAGCTGTATGCTCCACTCGCCTTTGCCGTTGGCCGTGCCATAGTATTTGTTCTTGTTGAAATCTACGACTACCTCTTTGCCGGGCATGATCCATCCCCACAAGCTTATAGGCTGATCGCGCTGAAGTACCATCCCGTCGGCAACGAGCCGGGGCAGCCTTACGTCTTCCAGAAGCTGCTCTGCGCCGAAGCTGATCCAGTCTACCGAAACTGTTCCTTCTCCCGCAAGGGATACAAAGAGGTCGTGCACTCCCTTGGGCAGGCTGGCAATGGGAGCGGCGATGCGCGTGAGAACCGTATCCTTCGGCACATCTATCTCCGCCACTATCTTGCCATCCAAACCTCCAACGCGAACGACAAGCTTGCCGCCCGTGGGAGATGCAAGCCGTGCAACAATCTTCTCGGCCCGAATCTTCCCAAAGTCTACCTTATTATATCTCACCCAAGCATCCTTGGCTGAGAAGATAGTCATCCAGCCTTCGAATGTATTGGCCTTGTTGATGAAGTCTATGCCGGCTCCCTTGGCTGCGATGGCGCTGTATCGGTCGAGCTGTATCTTGGATCGGGCATCGGTGATGCCTACGCCGCGCAGAGTCGGTATGACTTTCTGTATAGTGCCGTCGGGATTAAAGCTGAGCGAATCGACGCGGATCGAACGGTTCTTGTCGAAGTGCGGAGAGAGGTCGTTGTGATGATAAAACAGATACCATTGGCCTTTGTACTCTATGATGGAATGATGGTTGGTCCAACATTCGGTTGGAGATTCATCCATTATAGTACCCTTCATTTCGAAAGGGCCCAGAGGATGTTTGCCCATGGCATAAGTAAGGATCTCGGTCTTGTTCTGTACCCAGGGGAAGGTGAAGTAGTAATGTCCGTTGCGCTCGAAAACGAACGGGCCTTCCTTCAGCCCCTTTGTCGGCAGATCTTTTATGGCTACCGGATCAGAGGCCAGCTCCAGCATATTGTCTTTGAGCTTAGCCCCCATTAAGTTCCCGAATCCGGCCCAGTAAATGTAGGCCTGCCCGTCTTTGTCGATGAAGGTAGCGGGATCGATGCCGTGCACTCCCTTTATGGGCATATCCTGCGGGATGAAGGGGCCGTAGGGCTTATCGGCCACGGCCACTCCAATCATCGATCCTTTGGCAATGGTTGTATCCTTCACCGGCGCGGGGAAGTAGAAGTAATACTTGCCGTTCTTCTCTATGCAGTCGGGGGCCCACATCTGGTAGCCATCGGCATCAACCCAGGGCACTTTATCCTGACTGACGATCACGCCATGGTCGGTCCAGTCGGTGAGATTCTCAGACGAGAACACATGATAGTCGGCCATGCAGAACCATTCCTTCAGTCGAGCGATGGGGCTCGGAATATCGTGCGAGGGATATACATATACCTTCCCTTCGAACACACGCGCCGTTGGATCGGCTGTAAACTGGTCGGTGATGAAAGGATTTTGTGCGGAGAGATGTCCGGCGAGCAGTGCGAGGCCTACAATCAGCAGGCTCTTATGTTTATGTTGTTGAAAGTTCATATCAGTGATGAGGGTTTGAGGGTTTATTTGCTTGAGGAATTGTCCTGTGGGAAAATGATCTTGTAGTTGCCGCTCAGATGCATGAAGGCGAAGAGCCGTAGAAGGCCGTCGTAGTAGGCATCGAAGTATCCGTCGTCGTAAACCACGTTATCGGAGTTCCAGAAGTGGTCGATAAACTCGCGGCTCTTGGCTTTGCTGCTCGCCAGAGATACGGCTGCGGCGGTAGCGACCAGTCCAACGGAATGCCTCAGCTTGGTTTTGCCTCCGGCGGGGAGGATCCACTGCACCGTTGAGCCGTCGACGTTATACTGATCGACGAAGCTGCGCAGCCCTTGCAAGTAGAGGAAATCCTGGATGCGATCTGCGTATGCCCTTTGCCATTCGCCGTCGACATTGCTCCAGGAGTAATCTAAAGCTACGTTCATGGGAACTCGCCAGGAATCGAATCGGAACTGATCGAGCACGAATGTGTTCGGCCCCCATGTTACTGTGCGGTGACTGCCGTCGTACTCCGACTGATCCGGATTCAATCCCGTTCGCGGATCTGTTGCCTTATGGAAGAACTCGCGGGCTGCGGAGGCACATTCCCTGTAAAAATCCGATCGCCCATCATTTGCCCATCGCGCCCATACCTCGTAGAAGGCAGGGATGTGATATGAGAGGTCAGTGTAGCTCCCTCCCTGAACGGTGGGGACGAAGGTGATCAGCTTGTAGTTCTTGTCGATTAGAGGCATGACATCGTCGGTTCCATCCTTCTCCCACGAGCAGTTGAGGATGTGCTGTGCCTCCTTCAGGTAGTTGATTTCGCCCTCATTACCCCAGATGTTGGATGCGAAGAGCAAGGCGGTGACGAAATAGAGCTCGCCGTCGGATGCAGGGCCCTGCGCGAGGCGCTCGCCGGAGGTCTTGAGGCTCCAGGCGAAGTACCCTTTGAGCGGGCCCTCGTGATGTTGCATGTACTTCACGCTCCAGCGCCAGAGCCTGTCGAAGATGTCTTGCCTACCGAACTGCACCGCTATCATCATTCCGTAAGACATGCCCTCGGTTCGCACGTCGTGGTTCTTAAGGTCGGAGATGTAGGCCAGCGAATCGCCTACTTCGAAGTACACGCGATCGGGGCCGTAGAACACTTGCTGGAATATATCGTTCAGCTTGCGATCTATCTCCGCCTGCGGGTACCCTGCCTCGGCAAAGAGGTTGCGGTACTTGCGGGTATCGAAGGCTCCCTTCTCCCAGGGCTGCAGAGCATCCATGACGGGGAAGGTGTTGCGGTAATGGTAGAGCCCTACTTGCATGCCTTCAGCCGTGTAACTTGTATCGGCGTCAATGGCGAGCGTATTCCAGTTCGCGCCCTTGTTGGTGGAATAAAGGAAGGAGTAGATAGGGCCCTCGGCAATGAGTTTGAAACTGATGGGGAGCTTAGCTTCATTGGCGTCGAGCGTGGCGGATGCAAGTTGCCGCACCGTGCCCCTGGCTTTGTTCACAACGAGCATTATGTTGCCTGCATCGTCTGTTGTTTTGCCGAAAACTATGTTGCGGTCGTTCTGCTGATAGCATACTAAGCCGGCGATGTCGCCTTCGCGATTAGGGGAGTAATCCATTTCGGTTTGCGCATAGAAATTGTCCTGCTGCACTGCTATGCCGAGGAAAGCAGGGCGATCGGCTTCGAGTATAGCGCTGCCCGATGAGCGGAGGATGAGCTTGCCCTTCTTGAGCGATTGCCAGGAGTGGTCGGTCGATTCTCCGGAGAGAGCCTGCATGCCGGCAAGTTGGTCGCCGTCGAAGTCGTGTAGAATCCGGCTTCCGTTGGCATCAATGGAGATGTAATCAAAGATGGCCGCATCGCGCTTGGAGTTCGTTGCCGTGCATGCGCTGAGGATCAGCATTGCGGCAAGGGCAAGAGTAGATATAAGAACGTTCGTGGTCTTCATCTTCGTTTTATTTAATAAGATAATTTCCTTCAAGAATGTATGCCTCAGTCGATCGGGGCTGTTTCATAAGTCGGGGCAGGTCGTATACGGGTCGTTCGAGTTCAAAGGGGATAGGCATAGCGGAGAAGGTCTGGAAGTATAGCAGACATGCATCCCTCCACCATATTGCATCCCTCGCCTGAATTTGAAGCTTATGACGAACGGCGGCGAACCTGTCTGCGTCGACCTTATGTTCCATCCTGTCCCAAATCTTCTGGAAGTCGCGCGTTTCATCCACTCCGCGGGCATAACGATAGCAAAGCTCGTCCCAAAGCGTTCGTCCGTTCTTCATCTTATAGTCCCAGGGAAGATGATGGAACCAAAGCAGGAGATTCTCGGGGCAAGTGGCGAGATTGGCGTAGGTTTCTCGCAGCGGACTGAAGTATTGCGCGACGGCATTGCTGCCGGTGGAGGTGCGATTGAAGCCTACTCCGGCGCTATCGGCCTTATGGTAGTAGGGAGGCTGCCAGTCGCGGCGCATGTTGGGGTTCCAGAACCATGGCTCCGGCCCGTAGTGATGGTTGGTTGAGAAGATGTGATGCAGGCAGAGGGGCATCATGTAGTCAACGGCAGCCTCGCGGGATCGCATCATCATGTCCGAAAGATTTTTCAGAAGCAGGTTGTCGTCGCCAAATGTTTGCCGTATCCATTCGTCGGCAATATGGGCCGAACTTAGCTTGTGATTCCAAGCTAAGCGGCCAAAGGCGTACCAATTTGACTGCGCGAAGTGATGCCCGCACCAATTGCTGTCCGATCCTGTATTGGCCACTCCGGCAATGGCCGAGATGCTGTGCCCCATGAGCGATCCGTCGGTTACGGCGGCCACCGTGCTGCCCTGCCCGCGGGCGTAAGTATCCGTCTTGAGAAATTCCTCGAATAGCGGAGCTAAGAATACAAGGTGATTGGAGAAGCCCAGATACTCCTGCGTGATCTGCAGTTCGGGCATGACGGGCGTGCGCTGCATAGCTCCGAAGAGTGGCGTAAAGGGCTCGCGCGGCTGGAAGTCAACCGGCCCGTTCTTGACCTGAATGATAACATTGTTGCGGAACTTTCCGTCGAGCGGCATAAATTCCTCGTAAGCCTGCCGCGCACGGTCGTCGCTCAACGGATTATATACGAAGGCCCGCCACATCACTATCCCGCCGTGCGGAGCCAGAGCGTCGGCCAGCATGTTGGCGCCATCGGCATGCGTTCGTCCGAAGTCGTGCGGGCCCGGTTGTCCTTCGCTGTTGGCTTTGACAAGGAATCCGCCGAAGTCGGGGATAAGTTTATAGATCTCGGCAGCCTTTTGTTTCCACCATAGCTGCACGTTTTTGTCCAAAGGATCCGAAGTCTCCAGCCCTCCGATAATCTTTGGGGAAGAAAAGTTGACCGACAGGTATACCCTTATGCCCCATGCTCTGAAAATGTCGGCAATGGCCTTCGCCTTTTGCAAGTATTCGGGCGTAAGTATGGTAGGCGAGGCATTAACGTTGTTCAATACCGATCCGTTTATGCCAATTGATGCATTGGCTCGGGCATACTCGCGGTATCGTGGGGATATCTCGGCGGGGAGTTTCTCCCATTCCCAAAGCGATTTGCCGGCGTATCCCCGCTCCACGCTCCGATCCAGATTATCCCAATGATTAAGGATGCGGAGGCGGTATGCCGGCGATTCGGTTATATCAATAGTTGCTCCCAGGGCCCCGCATTCCTGCAGCCGCAGGAGGTGGAAAGCTCCGTAGAGCAGTCCTTTGTCGGAGGATGAAGCGATTGTTACTCCACTTTCGCCTCCTGTAATACGAAAACCATCGTTGCCCAGGGCCTTGATCTCTTTGTTGGTTGATAAAGCAAGGCTGATGGGAGCGCCGCGCCATTGAGCGCTCAGTTCATTGATAGCAATGTCGGTAGTAGGAGATTTTTTTCCGGAGAATTTGATAGTAGCGTTGCTCGCGGTTTGATACCTGAGCCAAAGCTTGCTGCCGTCTTCAGCCTGAGCGCAGAAGGCGGTAAGAATAAGGGCAAGAAAAAGGATTACATGTCTTTTCATTTCGGTAAGAATTAAGTTTAACAATCATGATTTACTAACGAGTTACTAATGTAGAATGTTTCTCCGGATGCCTAAAGCTCTACGTGCAGCCGGGCGAGCCCATCTCAAGATTACGGAGCTATGCATTTTCGGCATCAAGGCGAATGTAACATTACAAGATGCCCGTTTTCCGGAAATTGGGGTGAATGTAACGTTACAGAAGGCTCGTTTTTCGGAAATCGGGGTGAATGTAACGTTACAAAAGGCTCGTTTTCCGGAAATCGGGGTGAATGTAACGTTACAAAAGGCTCGTTTTTCGGAAATCGGGGTGAATGTAACGTTACAAAAGGCTCGTTTTTCGGAAATCGGGGTGAATGTAACATTACAAAAGGCTCGTTTTTCGGAAATCGGGGTGAATGTAACGTTACAAAAGGCTCGTTTTTCGGAAATCGGGGTGAATGTAACGTTACAAAAGGCTCGTTTTCCCAAAATTGAGGCCTTTGTAACGTTACAAAATGCCCGTTTTCCCAAAATTGAGGCCTTTGTAACGTTACAAAATGCCCGTTTCCCCAAAATTGAGGCCTTTGTAATATTACAAGAGTCCCGTTTCTCCAAAATTGAGGCCTTTGTAATGTTACAAGAGTCCTGTTTCCCCAAAATTGAGGCCTTTGTAACGTTACAAGAGTCCTGTTTCCCCAAAATTGAGGCCTTTGTAACGTTACAAGATGCCTGTTATCCGAAAATTGAGGCAAACCCTGAACTGTTTTTGGGCTCTTCCCCAAAATTGAGGGGAAGTCCGGACGGAGTTGTGTCCATTTCAAAAAAATTGGGGTGAAGTCCGGACGGAGTTGTGCTGATGTTGCTTGAGATAAAGGAAAAGTAGCGCAACAAGGTCCCCGCAGCTTAGTGCGGGGAGGCAATGTTGCGCTACATGCAAAGAATAGAACCGAGAATGCCTTGCGGACTGTAACCCTTTGCGATAAACCTTGCATAAATTAATCCCACGATAACCTGTTATCAATCCTCTCGATCCTCAAAAACACAAATGCTAAATCAATAATTTGGGTTCTGGAAGTTCTTCTTGTAAGCTTCGTCGCCCTCCATATTGTCGAGCTGTCCTTGTGGCACGGGTCGGAGGTACAGATATTTGTCGAGCTGACGGTTGACTGTCTCTGGGGTTGCATCTCCAACCGTTGCGCAGATTTGATAGCTACCGGCATACTCCTCCCACTTCTGCGTGCGAGCAAGATCGTGCCAGCGGTATCCCTCTCCGAAGAATTCGCGCGAGCGTTCGTCGAGTATGAAGTTAATATCAACGTTGGCGGGCGTAGCGGCCATCATGGCCTCGCCATTGTTGATAGCTTTGGGAGCGTTTTCGGCAACGCTAAACTTCCACTGTCCGGCGCGATAACGGATAACGTTGATCAGTCCGCGGGCCGTTCCGTCGCAGGCGATCGGGCTGGAGTTTGTGAGCGCTTTTGTTGCGGCTCCTTTGACGGCAGCCTCGGCGGCAATGAAGTAGAACTCCGAGAACTTGAGGATATTGAAAGGCCGTGAGCTGGCCACCTTGTCGTCGTTATAATCATTGCTTTTGCGGTACGCTCCGAGCTTCCAGAGGCCGGGACTGACTGCACGCGAGATTGCGTCGAGCGAAACCACGTAGTCGGCTCGTCCGGGCAGTACGCCAAGGCCCATGCCGCTTTTGTAGGTAGCGTTAGTGTAGTCGATGCTGCCTGGATTCTCGTGCAAGAAAGACAGAACCGGTTCGCCCGGCTTTACGGGGAGGTAGTTAGCATTGTAAAGCTCTGCCTCAGGGCGGCTGGGATTCAGGTTCCAGGTTCCGCGATAAACAGACGTGAATGTTCCGTCGAAGCGCGAATCGGTTGTTTTATCGGCAAAGGTTTTTTGGAATACAACCAAGGGCGGCGCCATGCGATTCCACATTCGGCTGAAGGATTGTCCTGCCTGCACCGTCCGGAAGAAGGCATCCACAGGCGTCCACGAACTGCTTGCGGAGCTACTTTTTACTGAGTGGAAGTACCATGTAACCATCCATACGGCCTGATTTTGTGCATCTCCTCCGTCCCATCCGGTCACGTTGCTTTCGCTGTATTTTGCGCTGGCTTCGGTATGGTCGGCGTAGAGGATTACCTCATTGTTGCGATCGTTTGTAGCCACATTGACGTCGTAAAAGCTTGGTTGCAGGCCGTAAACTCCCGGATTGTTTATACCTGCGGATGCAACGTCGTAAGCTTGTTGGAAGTACCATTGCGCATTATGTCCGTCGGGATCAGTTCGGTCGCAAAGCGGATAGGTTGGGATATCGCGCGGGTTTTCTAACCACCAAGCGTAGGTGAGATAAGCCTTAGCCAGAATAAGTCGAGC
>JAITHO010000103.1 GCA_031279915.1 Tannerellaceae bacterium | reverse complement strand
ATGATTCTTTGGAGTTGAGGGTATGTCAAAAGGTTGCCCGTAGGGCATCCATATCAATAGAGATGGTCTTCCAAATCCACCAACTTCTCCGTAGGAGATGCGCAGTGTATAATATGTATCCCTACGGGGGAAAGGAAACTTGTGCACGACGGCTTTCTATTGATATGGATGCTCTATGGGCAACCTTTTGACACAGTTACTTCCCTTCCGGAGAAGGGGATTCATCTCGACCGAACAATAGCTCCCAAAATCCCCAATTAATCATCCATCATTTGGGCTTCATTGCTATCTTTGCGCCGTTCAACTTATACATTATATATATTATGATACCAGCAAAAATTCCTTCCCTACCTTTTATTGTTTTTGTGCTGCTGAGCCTTGTCTTTATGGGATGCGGCGGCAGGCAGAGCGCATCGGATCAGCTTGATGTCTTGCCCGACGATGCATCGCTCCAGATCGTTAAGGCTGATTTCGACCGCAAGGTTGAGGCTATGCCCAGCGGAAATCTTTTCGATTCATGCTATTCAGAGGCGATGACCCTACCGGAGCGCAAGGCCATGATGTTCCTGTACGCCTATATGCCGGCGGGCGATGTGACCGATTATGGCGCCGGCTTTTATCTCCGCAATGTTCGCGCATCCTTTCTGGCTCGTAAGGAGATGCCCTGGGGAGATAGCATACCGGTCGACATATTCAGGCATTTCGTGCTGCCTTTGCGGGTGAACAATGAAGCGCTCGACGACAGCCGGACGGCTTTCTATTCAGAGCTCAAGAACCGTGTGCGCGGCCTCACTCTGAGCGAAGCGGCCTTAGAAGTAAACCATTGGTGCCACGAGAAAGTTGTGTATGCGCCATCCGATTCGCGAACCTCTTCGCCGCTGGCCACGCTTAGGTCGGCAGTGGGGCGATGCGGCGAGGAATCGGTGTTTGCGGTTGCGGCATTGCGGTCGGTGGGTATTCCGGCGCGTCAGGTGTATACGCCGCGCTGGGCTCATACCGACGATAATCATGCTTGGGTGGAAGTATGGGTCGATGGCCGTTGGCATTTTATGGGCGCATGCGAGCCGGCTCCTGTGCTCGACATGGCCTGGTTCAACGCTCCGGCCCGACGTAGTATGCTGATGCACGCCAAGGTCTTCGGGCGATATGTAAGCGCCGACGAGGTTATGGACCAAACGGATTGCTACACCGAGATCAATGTGACGGCCAACTATGCTCCGACGGCCCTCTCCACCGTGACCGTGCTTGATGCCGCCGGACGTCCGCAGCCCGGAGCCGTTGTGGAGTTCAAGCTATATAACTACGCCGAGTTCTATACCGTTGCCCGTCGCACGTCTGACAGTCTTGGGCAGGCATCGCTGACTACTGGACGGGGCGATTTGATAGTATGGGCATCTCATGCAGGTCGGTTCGGCTTCGGAAAAGTATCCGCCGGCAGTAGCAGCAATGCATCTATCGCTCTGAAATATATGCCCGGCGACGCCATCGACCTGTCGCTCGACATAGTTCCGCCGCCGGAGGGCGAGATAGGCGTTGAGGTAAGCGAATCGCAGAAGGCTTCGAATGCCTTGCGGCTTGCGGCTGAGGATAGCATAAGGAATCTATACTCAGCAGAGGCCTTTTGTACGGTCGAGAAAGCCACCTCAATAGCCCTCGACGATGCAGATCTGATCCCGCTGCTCAGATCATCGCGGGCCAACTGGCCGGAGCTTGCCAAGCTTATTGCCGAGGGAGGATCCGAGGGCAAAATTTTGCTGAAAGTTATTTCGCAGAAAGACCTTCGCGACGCATCCTTCGACATCCTCATCGATCATGCCAAGAACAGCGGCCCTAACGACGACCTGCGCTATCCGCGCTTCATCCTCAACCCCCGAATCGCCAACGAGATGCTCACTCCGTACAAAAGCTACTTCCAGCAGAACGTACCTCAATCGCTGGCCGATGCCATCAGGCAGGATCCTCAGCAGCTGGTAAAGTGGACAAGCGAGAACATCCGCCTGGCCGATAACCTCAATCCGCATCGCATCCCAATCAGCCCCGCAGGCGTATGGCGATCGCGAACGGCCGACGCGCACTCGCGCAACATCTTCTTCGTGGCCCTGCTACGGAGCCTACGCATACCCGCGCGCATCAACGCCGTGACCGGCAAGGTGCAATACTCAACCGTTGGCGACTGGGTGAGCGTCGACTTCGAATCCACCTCCTCCGAGATCGCCTCCCGCGGCAGCCTGGCAGCATCCTACAAGCCCATCCGCGGCATCGACAATCCGCGGTATTATAGCCACTTCAGCATAGCCCGCATCTCGGCCGACGGACAGCCATCGACCCTGAACTTCGAAGCCCAGGCCCAAACCGATATGGGCGACGGCGACACATGGATGCGCCTCCTGCGCGATCCGATGCCCATCGACCCAGGCAATTACGTCATCATCACCGGAACGCGGATGGCCCGCGGCAATGTGCTTGCCCACGTTCGATCCTTCGCCGTCCGTTCGGGGCAAATCACCACCACCGCCCTCAGCATGCGAGAAAATCCCGACGACATACAAGTGATCGGCTCGCTCGACGCAGAGCTGCTTTACCGCGACGCCGTCTCCGGCCAGCCCGTAAGCCTGCTCTCCACAAGCGGGCGAGGGTACTACATCGCCGCCCTGATAGCCCCCAACCACGAGCCCAGCACCCATCTGCTCCGCGAGCTATCCGCCCAAGCCTCAGCCTTCGACGCCTGGGGCCGCCGCATCATCATCATGTTCCAATCCGACGAAGAGGCCCTGCGCTTTGATACCAACGCCCTCCAAGATCTTCCCGCCACGATAGCCATGGGAGTCGACAATACCGGCCTCATCAGCCGCGCGCTCGCCACATCGCTAAAGTGGGACGGATCGCTCCCCGCCATCGTCATCGCAGATACCTTCGGGCGCATAGTCTTCTTCTCGCAAGGCTATTCAATAGGCTCAGGAGCCCGATTGCTCGAAACCATCCGCAAGCTATAAGCCCCACGCCGCAGCAATGCAAGCCCTGAAAGTTTTGGAGCCGATGCCCGACGGCAATAGGCCCCAAAACTTTTGAACGGGGGCTTCCTCAACATAGCCCCACATATCAGGAAATTTTTTTTCGCAGAACATAGTCCCTAGTTTATCCAAAAAAACGTTTTGGAACCAGCCTTGCCCCTAGGCTGAGCCCAAAACGTTTTTTTGGAGGAAAAAAGCTGACAGTTTGGGGCCGAATCAGAAGCGTAGAGGCAAATTAGCTGCCATATTGTCGCCAAAAAACTTTTTAGAGGCAAAATAGGCGGCAATTATCCCTCCCCAAAACCCTTTTTTCCTCAACCTAGGGCCTGATTAGCTCCAAAATTTTTTTTTGGGAGCAAACAGGTCTCTAGATTATGCCAAAACATTTTTTTCAGAACAGAGATACTACTTTGTTGATTCCAAATTTTTTTCCCGACGGCAACCATACCCCTTATCCCCGCCCGCCAAAGGCAGCGGGATCGGCATATATCCTTAAAAAGAGCCCTCAAACCGGGGGGAGGAAGCATGTCGGCAATGTTAAATCGCAAGCAAAGGCAGGCGGAGGGTCCAAAGCGGCAATTTGCTTGCAACATTTATATATATATTTGCTAAACAGACAGGATAAGAGCTATTAGCGAAAGAACCTCCCCAATCATGAAGAACACGAATCCCGATATAGAGGCATTCAACCGGCTCTTTGCCGACTTCAAGAGCAGCTTTACCCGCTTTGCATTCACATATATCAGAGATGCGAGCGTGGCCGAAGATTTGGCCCTCGAATCCTTCATGTATTATTGGGAACGACGCGGATTGCTGCCGCCCGATACCAATGCTGCGGCCTACGTTATGACGACGCTCAAGCACAAGTGCATCAATCATCTGGAACGCCTCCGAACGGAGGAAGCCGCCGCCGGACGTATCCGCGAGCAAGCCGACTGGGAGCTACGCACGCGCATCTCCACCCTCCAGGCTTGCGATCCGGAGGAACTCTTCCGTAGCGATATCCAGATCATCGTTCGCCGAACCCTGCTCACCATGCCCGATCGCTCGCGCAACATCTTTATTATGTGCCGCTACAAGAACATGACGCAGCGCGAGGTTGCCACCGCCTTAGGCATAAGCCTTAAGACCGTAGAATTTCACATCGCCAAGGTCATCAAGGCCCTTCGCAACAGCTTGCAAGATTATTTGTGAAGGGGATATAATGCGGCTTGCGGCTATAAAAGTGGGGAGAAGAGCCTCATGAACGACTCCGCCATCCGCTGTTTGCGCGGTCGTCGCAACCATTGCGAGGGATTGAGCTTCTCGCAATCGTGAATGTCGTGCTGGAATATACGTTTCATCTGCAAGGCAAATTCGGAGTGATACACAAATGCGGTTATCTCGAAATTATGTTCAAAGCTTCGGAAGTCGAGGTTGGCCGATCCGATGCAAGTGAGAGCATCGTCGGTTAGCGCCAGCTTAGAGTGCAAGAATCCGGGGAGATAGAAAAAAACCTTAACGCCCGCCTTCAGCATATCGTCAATGTAAGAATGCGAGGCAATGTGGGCCGATCGCGTATCCGATTTCTTGGGAAGCATGAGCCGCACGTCGACCCCTCCCAGCGCAGCCGCCTGCAGAGCCTGGTTGAGCCCCTCCGTCGGAAGGAAATATGGAGTTTGGATATAAACGTACTTCTTCGCATTGAGAACCATGTATGTCATCGCCTGGAGCAATAGTCTCCACGGGCCGACCGGTCCGCTGGTCAGTATCTGCATGATTCCGTTGCTCAGAACCGGCGCTTGCGGATAGAACTCCATTCCGTTGAGCAGCTTTTTGCTGACAACGTACCAATCAACCAGGAAGGCCGACTGCAATCCGTGAACGCCCTTTCCAGTGATACGGAAGTGCGTGTCGCGCCATTTTCCGAGTGCATTACCCTTCATGTATCGGTCAGCCACGTTCATTCCGCCTATGAATCCCACCTTGCCGTCGATCACCACCACTTTCCGGTGGTTGCGATAGTTCACCTTGCTGGTAAAAATAGGGAAGACAACACGGAGAAAGGGATAGACCTCAATGCCCGCATCCTCCATTTCCTTGTAGAAGGCCTTGCTCACGTTCCAGCTACCCACGTCGTCGTACATCAACCTCACCCGAACGCCCGCCTTAGCCTTGGCGATCAGCAGTTCCTTCACCCGCCTCCCAATCTCATCGTCAAGCAATATATAATACTGGAAGTGGATATGCATCTCAGCCTTCTCGATATCCTCAAACAGAGCCTTGAACTTGTCCGGCCCATTAGTATAGACATCAATCCGGCTACCATAGAGCGGCGTCGACAAGCTGTTATGTCCCAGCAGAAGCGATAGCGGCCTATATGCCTCCGGTACATTGCAATTATCCTGATGATGCTTGTCCGCCTCCGCCGGATGACGCAAAATCCGCTTGTACGCATGTCGCGAAATAATCCGCTGCCTCCGATTATCCTGTCCAAACAGAAAATAAACAATCAAACCTATTCCCGGCAGCGTAATAAGCACCATCACCCAAGCGATGGTCTTCAGCGGATTGCGATTTTCCATAATAGTAACCAGCGTTAATCCCAGCACCGGAATACACCAGGCCAGGAATATCATAGTTCCAACAAAAGTTTGAATGGATGCCTGCATAATAGTATATAGTATCTGTTCTCCCAAAATATTAGTCATGCAAATATAGCAAAACTGCGATTCCGGAGGGCCTACGGAGCATCTCCGCAAAGCCAGGCTCGGCGATAATTCCGCTAAGGCATGCCCCTCCATTAAGCACAGCCCAACAGCTATCGCCGGCGCCTCCCCATCAAACCCGCCAAGCGAACGATTGCCTCAAGAACCAATAAATTTAACCAACAAATTTATAGTCATCACGACATTTACCCCTAAAAAGCGGTAGAACTTAGGGAATTTTATGCCACTCAATGTATATGTAAACAGAAAAGCGAGATTATACAAGCACAAATATTAAGTAAAGCTTTACCTTTGCGACACTAATTATAAAAGATATATGAAACAGACACCTGTAACTTCAAAATTTTCACCAGAAAGTACGAAAATGTTCTTTACAATCGAACTTAAAACGGTTCAGACGTCGCAAACTTATACCGTTAAGTGCGACAGTTTTCATCAGTTAATATTCCTTATCAAAGGAAGAATGATCCTAAACAGTAGCGAATCATTAGACATCGTTCTCAACGAAGGCAAGTTTTGCCTCATGCCAATGTCCTCAGAAACGCTATATACCGCCCTACAGAACACCACGTATCTCGTGCTAACGTTCAACAATTTGCTCAACACATGCGAGCATATCTACATGCGCGAGCTATGGCAAATCAACTTCAAGCAAACACGCCGCTTCCGCACCCACAACCTCAACGAAATGCTTGGCCGGCTTGTTGACGACATAGTTGCCGACAGCAGCCAAAGTTTTTTCGAAGATCCGGACTATGCGCTAATAAAGTTTGAGGAAATCATGTACGTGCTTCGCACCACCTATACCAAAGCAGAGATGGCCGTTCTGTTCTACCACATAGCAGGCAGATCGTGCAGCTTTCGCACTCTCGTTCTTAGCAGCTTTATGTCGGCAGACACGATAGAAGATCTGGTATCAATCTGGGGAACGAGCCGGAAATCCTTCGACCAAACCTTCAACGACGAATTTGGCCTTGCCCCTTACCGCTGGATTCGCGCACAGAAAGCCCGCCACGTGTACTTCGCCCTGTCGGAATCCGAAGATTCAATCAGAGACGTGATGCATAAGTACGGATTCAACGTCCCCGCCTATTTTACCCGTTTTTGCCGAGACTTTTTCGACTCCACACCGCTCGAACTGAGAAAACGACTGCGCATTGCAAGATATTCGCATCCGCTGTATTCCTATGAATAAACCGCTAAACGTCGGATCCGAAAGCAAGCTTAAGCCGCAACGGTTATCAACAGAGAGTGTTAATAACTTTTCTGCAAAAAACAGGAGCAAAAAGGAGGAAACGGTTTGGTTGAATAAAAATCTCCTTATATTTGCTGAGCAAGTAACAAAATAATAATTCATTTTTATGGGGATAAAACTTAATACAGAAGAAGCACCAATGGGCGTATTACATAACGCCTTGGCATTTGGCACGACGGTTAAAGGAGACGTGACGACAGACGGTGATTTTCGTCTTGACGGCAGATTAGAAGGAACCATTAGTTGTGGGGGTAAAATTGTAATTGGGCCTACGGCTCAAGTAGAAGGCGACATAATTTCGGTCAATGCCGAAATTTTAGGTTCGGTGGTTGGAAGCATTACGACGAGCGAAGTTCTTGTTTTGAAGCCCACAGCCGTGATCAAAGGAATTATTACCACCCAGGCATTGGTTGTAGAGCCTAGCGCCAAGTT
>JAITHO010000161.1 GCA_031279915.1 Tannerellaceae bacterium | reverse complement strand
GAGGACAGCTTTCCTTATTATATATAGCGGATAGGAGTTTTAGCGCGAGCCTCCTGCCCACCACACTTTCTCGGAATATACGTACTGCCCTGTTCCGAAGGCTTCTTTCACTGCCGGATTGGTGGTAGTGTCGGAATTGCCGTAGGGGCATCGGTTCGGGAAGGGGTTGGTGTTTTTGAGTTCGATGAAGTTCTCGCCAAGGGCTTGCAGGCGGCGCACATCGTTGTAAGCTTCGGTTGATTCGCCTGATGCGCCGAAGAAGGCAAGGTACTTCTGCACCATGATCTCGCTCAGCGGTGAGGCGTCGAACAGTGGCTTGACGCTGGTGTCGAAATAGGCGGCGGCCTCGTCGGCGCTGACGGCTTCGGTGCTGAATCCGAGGCCTCCGTAGCGATTAACCTCCGGAGCAGCTTCGGCTGCGCTAACGCTGGCTTCCATGTTGGCCATTGCAGCGACTACGGCTTCCTTCAATGTGGCTTCGGCCTCGGCGGTCTGTCCCTTGCGGGCCAGGGCTTCGGCTTTGATGAAGAGGAGCTCATGATAGCTCATGTACATGGTGGAGGCCACTTGCGAGAATACAAAAACCGAAGTATTGTAGTAATACCGCAGCTGCTCAGGGGTTCCGTTCGGAGCCATGAAATAGTTTTCGGCATCGGGGCTTTCCACCTGTCCCCAGTCGGCGTCAATGAATACGCGGCGCATGCGCGGGTCGTTGCGTGCGATTAGCTTGTCGGCCATGCTCTGGCTGGCGGCGAGGCCGTCGCGGCTCCACTGGAAGTCGAACAGCGGATTGAAGTTGGTCGCATTGTAGATATTGAAGGCTGCCTGATCGCCCACGGAAGCGAACGATTTGCTCGCATAGTCGAGAATCTTATCAAGCTCGGCCTCTCTTGAGGAAGCCTTAGCAAGCAGATGCAGGGCGTAGCGAGCCTTCAGTCCGTAGGCCAGCTTGAGCCATTTGGCCTTGTCGCCCGAATAAAGGAAGTCGAAGCTGCCGACGGCAACGAGGTCGGTTTTCTGCAAGTCGGCTATGGCGGCATCCAGATAGTCGTTTATACCTTTATATATATCCTCCTGCTTGTCGATTTTGGGATTCATGAACTTCGGGCTTCCGTCGGGATTAACCAGCGCGGCCTCGCTCCATGGCGTATCGCCGAACATGTCGGTCAGAAGCGCAGAGAGGTATGCAGCCATCACTTCGGCAATACCTTTAGTGACATTGTTGCCGGCGTCGCGTCCGCCCTCGCTGCACTGTTCGATAACGATGCGGGCGTTTTTCAGGTTAGAGTATAAATTCTCCCAAACATTGTTGAAAGTTGAGGCAGATGAGGGCTCTCCCGAACGAATCTCGGCGCGATAAAGCTGGTTGTCTATGCCCACCTCGTGCTCCACGTAGGTCGAGAGATATGTGTTGACGTCGCCACCTATGCCGCCGAAAGCGGTGGAGGTAATAACGTCGGCAATGATGTATCTGCTCTCAACGCTGGTTGGGTGATCCTTGTCTTTGTTGATAGCGTTCAGAACGTCGTCCGAGCAGGAAAATAGGCCTGTCGACATGAGCGCGATGCCAAGTATGGCGACGATGTTTCTTGTGATATATAAACTTCTTTTCATATCGTTAGCTATTTAAAATTTCACATTAATTCCTAATCCGTAGCTGGATGCTCCTGGGAGCGAGAAGCGCTCAAAGCCGCCTCCCATATTGGTATTTCCTTGCGAGGCTTCGGGGTCGAATCCTTTCAGCGTTGACCACAGGAGGAGGTTACGGGCAAAGAGGTTGAGGGATACGTTCACGCCTTTCTTGTCCCAAACCGGATAGCTCAGGGCTACCTCCCTCAGCTTAATAAAGGAGGTTTCCATAATCATAGATTCGGTAACGTTGTTCAGGGCCGAGAAGTAGTCTTGCGCATCGGCTCCTACGACCTTGCCGTCGGCTCCTTTCTTGTTGACCAGGATGTCGTTCGGAGTGCCGTCTTGCTTCACAGCATCTTCCTCGAAGAGGAATCCATCGATCTTGCGGAAGTCGGCCGACCTTTGGGTCACTCCATAGTAATCAAGCAGTCCGCTGGTTGCTGCATACATCACGCCTCCCTGCTTCCAGTCGAACACGGCCGACAGGCGCAGCTTGTATACCTCAATGCTTGTGTTAAAGCCAAGTCGGAAGTCGGGTTCAACGGTTCCGAGCACCTGGTCGCCGCCTGGGATCGGCAATCCGTTAGCGTCAACCACTATCCTGTCCTGATCGTCCCTCAGGTAGGCAGCGCCGTAGATAACCGGGAACTTGTCGCCTATGCCGGCGCGCACCTGCGGCTCAACAAAGCCTCCGAGGAAGATGCTCTCCACTCCTTCGGCCAGGGCGTCGACGTAGTTATCTATCTTGGTGAAGTTGAATGCCAGGTTCCAGTCGATGTTCCTTGTCCGGATCGGATTCAGTCCGAGAGTGACTTCGTGAGCATTTGTATGCACCGAGCCACCGTTGGTACGCAGGCTTCCCGAACCGGTCGAACCGGCCAGCGGCACATCAAAGATTTGATCCTTCACGTTCTGGCGAGAGAAAGTATAGCTGAGCGATACCAGCCCGTTGAGGAGCGTCAGATCCAAACCGCCTTCATAAGAGCGAGTGTTCTGTGGCTTCAAATTCGGGTCGTATACCGTGCTTGATGGCGTATAGGCAGTGATTCCCTTAACAGGATACATGATGGGGGTGCCGGAGGAGAAGCCGCCGCCGTAAGACGGGGTTGTATAGTAGCTATCCATATAGTCGCCGGCCTGGCCAACCTCTGCATAAGAAATGCGCAGCTTACCAAACGTGAGCAAATTGCTCTTCAGAGGCTCCAGCTCAGTAAATACCCAGCCAAGGGATACCGAAGGATAAGTGAACGAGCGATTGTTCTGCGGCATGGTCGATACTATGTCGTTGCGAACCGTTGCATTGAAGTCCAGCATATTCTTGTACGACAGAGCCAAGTTGCCGAAGTTACCGAAGGTTCTCCTGCGGCGGGTTGTTTCGTATCCGTTGTAATTGCTGATATTATTCAAGTGGTTCCAGCCCGAAAAGTTGAAAGCTGTGCCGTAAGATTCCAGCAAGTTGCGGCTGTACTCAATAATCTCATTTCCGTAGAGAATATCCAGAACAAGGCTTTCGGTAATGTTCCAGTTGTAAGTTGCGGTGAAGAGGGAGTTCAGCTCGTTTTTGGTAACTATGTAGCGGTCAATTTCGCCGGTCTGATTGAAGTGGCCGTATCCATACATGTCGGTATAGTTGGTCGAATAAGAATCGAGACCGAGTTGATACTTCAAGTTCAGCTTGCTGTTGTCGCCGATGTTGGTTGCATAGTTCAGGTATGAGTTGCCGAAGAAGCGCTGAGTAGCCTCGCCGAGCTTGTTATTATCCACTGCCCAATATGCTCCATCGAATCCGCTGGTACCGCGATAGGTGTTTTGCGAATACGGGTTTCCAGCTATATAAGAGGGGATACCTCCAAAATCGTAGCTTGCCGGGGCGCCGTATATGGTGGCTATAATACCACCGTTAGCGCTGGTCATCTTCGTTAAGGAAGTGGCGGCGAAGTTGCCCGAAAAGCCTGCATCCCAATGGTCGGATAGCTGGAGGTCGCCTGTAAACTTAGCATTGTAGCGAGTCAAGCCTGTGGACGGAACTATACCCTTCTGGTCGGTATTTCCGAGCGATAGCGATACATTGCCGCCGTCGAATGCTTTAGAAACGTTCACGAAGTTGCTCCAGGTAGATCCGGTGTTAAAGAAATCCTTTGCATTGTTATAGGATTGCGGCAGAGCCCATGGGTCGAGGCCTGCTGCGGCGCGTTGCCTCACGTAATAATATCCCTGGCGGAGGCCATCGGCTGTGTAGGAATTAGCCACGTTACCGCCGTAGGTCTTGTCGTTTGGCAGCTCGCTGATCAGCGGCCCCCAGCTTGTCGAGGCATTATAGGCGTATGTTCCTTTCGACCCCTGTGCGAACTCCATTTGGAAGTCCGGCAAGACAGATACGCTTTCGAAAGAGATGCTGCTGTTGAAATTCACGGTAGCTGCGCCCTTCTTCGCTCCCTTGCCGCTCTTGGTAGTGATAACCACAACGCCGTTCGATGCTCTCATGCCATAGAGAGCGGATGCAGCCTGGCCTTTCAGGATGTTCACGCTTTCGATATCATTAGGGTCGATATCGAGCGAGCGAGTTGCATAGTCGCCTCCGGTAACAGAGTTGCCTGTCGAAATATCGTAAGTTGACGACACAGGCATACCGTCGATTACGTATAGCGGCGTGTTATCGCCGGTGAAAGAGCGTGCGCCGCGGATAGTAATCCTGGCCGATGCTCCCGGCATACCCGACGAAGGAACAATCTCGACGCCCGACACCTTGCCTTGCAAAGCTCCGGCAATGTTAGTGCTTGCCGCCTGCGAGAGCGTTTCCGAACCAACCTCCTGGGTAGCGTATCCAAGAGCCTTTTTCTCGCGCGAAATGCCCATCGCGGTCACCACCACCTCATCCAGCGAATGTGAGCCCGACTGCAATTGCACATTAACCGTCGGCCTGATAGCTACCTCCTGAGTAGCCATTCCGACATAAGAAATAACTAGCGTACGGGCATTGGCGGGCACGTTCGTCAGCGTGAACGAACCGTTTACGTCCGTAATCACGCCCGTCGTTGTACCTTTCACCAAAACCGAAGC
>JAITHO010000125.1 GCA_031279915.1 Tannerellaceae bacterium | reverse complement strand
GCGCCCATATTCTCTTTATGGGCGCCCATATTCTCTTTATGGACGCCCATATTCTCTTTATGGACGCCCATATTCTCTTTATGGGCGCCCATATTCTCTTTATGGACGCCCATATTCTCTTTATGGGCGCCCATATTCTCCTTATGGGCGCCCATATTCTCTTTATGGGCGCCCATATTCTCCTTGTGGACGTCCACATTTCCCTTATTGCCATTGATATTTTTCTTATCGAAGGGGATATGGCCGCGCGACAATTCGCTATTGATGCGGGCGATTGTGATATTGGCCTTGCGAAGCGATAGATGCAGATGTCTCAATTAATTATTAGCTTTGTCTAAAAACATGATTTAGATACCGTGATCGACCGGACTACCATTGATAAAATATTAGATGCGAGCAATATCGTTGACGTTGTCGCAGAATTTGTATCGCTGAGGAGGCGGGGCGTCAATTTCGTTGGGCTTTGCCCGTTTCACGCCGATAAATCCCCTTCTTTTTATGTTTCGCCGGCTAAAAATATTTGTAAATGCTTTTCGTGTGGCGAAGGTGGCACCGCTGTACATTTTATAATGAAGCACGAACAACTTTCGTATAGCGAAGCGCTGCGATATCTCGCAAAAAAGTATAATATAGATGTAAAGGATAAAGAGGAAAGCGAAGCCGAAAAAATTGCCCGCGGAGATCGCGAAAGCATGATGATTATTAACAGTTGGGCAGAAAAATATTTCGTTAGCGTACTCCATGAAAGCCCTGAGGGACAAAGTATTGGAATGAGGTATTGCCGCGAGCGAGGTTTTCGCGACGATATTATCCGCAAGTTTCGCATTGGATACAGTCCGGAGGAGCGCGACGCTCTTGTTAAGGAAGCAAGCCGCCTGGGCTATCGCAAAGAGTTTCTGGAGAAAACCGGCCTCATCGTTACGTACGAGAATGGTTCGTCGGTCGACCGCTTTCGTGGCCGATTAATATTTCCGATACACACAATTAGCGGCAAGGTGATAGCTTTTGGGGGGCGAATCCTGAAAAAGGATGATAAGACTGCCAAATATGTTAACTCTCCGGAGAGCGAGATATACCACAAAAGCAACGAACTATACGGCATTTTCTTCGCCAAACAGAGCATTGTGCGCGAGAAACGTTGTTTCCTTGTTGAGGGATATACCGATGTGATTGCCATGCATCAGGCCGGAATTGAGAACGTGCTCGCATCCGCCGGAACCGCCCTCACACAGGGGCAAATCCGCCTCATTCACCGCTTTACGAACAACATCACGGTGCTGTACGATGGCGATGAGGCCGGCATCCGCGCTGCTTTGCGGGGCATTGACCTCATTCTCGAAGAGGGCTTGAACGTTAAAGTTGTGCTGTTGCCCGACGGCGATGATCCCGACTCTTTCGCCCGAAAGCAAAGCGCCTCCAAGTTTGTTGCGTATATAAATGAAAATGAGGTCGATTTTATCCGCTTTAAAGTCCAACTCATGCTTGGCGATGCAGGCAATGACCCCATCAAGCGGGCCACAGCAATTGCAGATATCGTCCGAACAGTTGCCATTATTCCCGACAACATTTCGCGCGCTTTGTATATTAAAGAATGTAGCGTGATGATGGAAGTGAGCGAACAAATGTTGAATCATGAAGTCAACAAAAAGCTCATAGATAAGAGAGAAAAACAATATGCGCAGGCCCTTCGCGAAAAGGAATCTGTCGATACAAATCCCACAGATGTCGAAAGCTCCGCTATTGAAGTCAAGGCGGCTGCGGAGCCCTCCAAATCGCCCGTTGAGGCCTACGAACTGGTTTTGTTGAAGTACATTGTTAGATATGGCGAGCGCATTATCGATGAAAATGTTGATGCCGAAACGGGAGAATATAGCAATACTCTGGTAGCCGAATACATAGCTAAATCGCTTGAAGAAGATGATATGCTTTTCCGCACCCCTATCTATAAACTTATGCTCGACGAAGCCGCCGAACACGTTCGTGATGCGGGTTTTCAGGCCGTCAAGTATTTCCTTGCACATCCCGACGGAGCAATAAGCCGCCTTGCCGCCGACCTTGCCAGCGATAAATATCTCCTAAGCAAATATCACTCACGAACTACACAAATCAAACAGGAAGAGGAGCGCCTCGATCAACTTATCCCCTACGATATTTTCTCATTTAAGGACGCTTGCATCCGGCACGACATCGACGCCATCGACGAGCGTTTGAAACAAATACAAAATACCGGCAGCAACGACGAAATTATGGCCCTATTGGCCGAAAAAGCAGCCCTAAACAATATTAAGAAAAGCCTAAACAAACTTATTGGCGAACGTATAATTTTAAAAATGTAATAATAAAAGAAGACGATGAATTTTATTGAAACAACAAACGTAGTGAAACAATTTTCCGGCCACCTTGCCTTAGACAGGGTGAGCATTAGCGTGCCGCGAGGAAAGATTTTCGGCCTTTTAGGGCCAAACGGAGCGGGCAAAACCACCCTCATTCGTATCATTAACCGCATCACGGCGCCCGATAGCGGCAATGTTCTTATTGATGGACGCGAGATTTGTCAAAACGATGTTTTTCGCATCGGATATATGCCCGAAGAAAGGGGTATGTATCGCAAAATGAAGGTGGGAGAGCAGGCTATTTATCTTGCTCAGCTCAAGGGCTTAAAGTATGCCGACGCCAGAGAGCGTTTGAAAAGCTGGTTAAGCAAATTTGAGATTGAAAGCTGGTGGAATCGTAAACTTGAGGAACTCTCGAAAGGCATGCAACAAAAGGTGCAGTTCATTATCACGGTGATTCATGACCCTGAGTTACTGATCTTTGACGAACCTTTCAGCGGCTTCGACCCTGTCAATGCCGATAGGCTCAAACAGGAAATTATTGAGCTAAAAAATGCGGGAAAAACCATCATTTTTTCCACGCACAACATGGCTTCTGTTGAAGAAATATGCGATGAAATTGCGCTAATCGACCAGTCGCGAGTTGTTCTTTCCGGACAAGTCAGAGAGATTCGCCGCCGTTATAAGACAAACACTTTCACCGTACAAATTCCCCTCAGCAACAAACTTCTCGTCGCCTCAGATGTGCCATTCGACATCATCGAGCAGCGCAATCTGTACGATAGCACCGAGTTACGCATCCGCAAGCCAAGCGAACTAAGCAATGCCGAACTGCTTGCAGCCATTGCCCGCGAGTTCGAAATCATCTCCTTCGTTGAGGAATTTCCTTCAATGAATGAGGTATTTATTAACACCGTATCTGCTAAAAAATCCCAATAAATTATGAACAAATTAGGTATTGTAATCAAGCGAGAATATTTGCGAAGGGTAAGTAAAAAATCGTTTATCATTCTCACCATATTGATGCCCTTTCTCATGGCCGGAATCGTGGCTCTCCCGCTCTGGATGTCGCGCATAAAGAGTAGCGAGGTGCGCACGGTTGCTATAATCGACTCCACAAGTAAGTACATTTCTCTCTTTAAGGATACAGAAACTTACCGTTTTATTGCGACAACAAGCTCTCTCGACGAGTATAGGAACTCTCGCGATAAATCTCTGTTCGCTATCCTGAGTATATCGGGCGATTTGCTCGACAATCCGCGCGCTGCGGCAATATATTCGGAGAAACAAATCCCCCAGGACTTGAGTGGTCTTATTAATTATGTCATTACGAAATATCTTGAAGATGAAAAGCTGGCTTCGTTCAACATCCCTAATATTAAGGAGATTATAGCCGAGAGCAAGGTTCGTTTTAGCGTCCAAACGATCAAATGGGAAGAAGGCGGGCGCGAGACTGAATCGTCGGCGGGCATCGCAATGGCCGTTGGTTTTATCTTCACGATGCTTATATATATGTTTATTTTGATTTATGGGGCGATGGTGATGACTGGGGTGCAGGAGGAGAAAACGAATCGCATCGTTGAGCTGATGGTTTCGTCTGTTAGGCCCTTTGATTTGATGATGGGAAAGATTGTTGGCATCGCTCTTGTGGGGCTTACTCAGTTGATTTTGTGGGGGGTTATGCTTGTGGGACTTTTCATTGGCATGCAGGTATTTTTGGGAGGCGGCATTGATCCGTCGGCCATTCAGCAGGCGCAAATGATGAAGCAAGGCATGGCTGCGGCCCCGCCTGAACTTGGGGAGATGAGCAAGATTATGAATCTTATTTCCTCTATAAATTATACAGAAATCGTAATTTATTTCATACTCTATTTTATTGGAGGTTATTTACTTTTTGCTGCTTTATTTGCAGCCATAGGATCGGCGGTGAATCAGGCTGAAGACACTCAGCAGTTCATGATGCCGATTACGCTCCTGCTTGTATTTGCCCTCTACGCAGGTATTTACAGTATGGAAAACCCCGACGGCCCGCTTGCGTTCTGGTGCTCGTTTATCCCGCTCACTTCGCCGATTGTGATGATGATGCGGCTTCCGTTTGAGGTTCCTCTATGGGAGAAGCTCCTCTCGCTGGCGCTTTTGTATGCCACTTCCGCCGGTATTGTGTGGTTGTCGGGCAAGATCTATCGCGTTGGAATTCTTATGTATGGCAAGAAGCCTTCGTTTAAGGAGATAGCTAAGTGGGTGAGGTACAAGTAAAGAAAGCTGTATTGGGATAAGGCTATGTTTGACCTCCTCCGCATCTTCAAGCGCTTTGTTCCGCCGTATAAGGGCTATCTTGTTGGGAATATTGTGTTCAATATTCTGGCGGCTGTGCTCAACCTTTTTTCGTTTGCTCTTATCATTCCTATTCTTAATATACTCTTTAAAAATGATGAGAATGTTTATACATATATGGAATGGAGAAATGACTTTAGCACGTGGGATTCGTTGAAGGAGATGGGCGCCATAGCGAAAAACAACTTTTTTGCTTATGTGAGTGGGATGATGGCTGAGCATGGCGGGTCGTTTACGCTCGTTATGCTTGGCCTCTTTTTGGTGGTGATGACCTTCTTGAAGGCGACGGCTACTTATCTGGCTTCCTTTACGATGATTCCGATTCGCACCGGCGTGGTGAGGGATATCCGCAACCAAATTAATGATCGGATACTGCATCTTTCGCTGGGATTTTTCTCCGAAGAGAGGAAGGGCGACATCCTTGCAAGAGTGTCGGGCGACGTTAATGAGATTGAAACGTCGGTGATGAGCTCGCTCGACATGCTATTCAAAAATCCCATACTGATCGGCATTTATCTTGTGGGTATGCTGCTCATAAGCTGGCAGCTTACGCTTTTTGTTCTCATTTTGCTTCCTGCTGCAGGATACGTTATCGGGCAAGTGGGGAGGAGTTTGAAGCGACGGTCGCTCGCTGGGCAGGAGCAGTGGGGCTTGTTGATGAGTATGGTGGAGGAAACTCTCGGAGGGCTGCGTATTATTAAAGCTTTTAATGCCGAACAGAAGATCCGTGTGCGATTTGAGAAGAGCAATGAGGTTTTTCGTCGAATCACTAATCGCATTTATCGCCGTCAGCAGATGTCGCATCCGATGAGTGAATTTCTCGGAACGCTTACGATTGCCATTGTGCTCTGGTACGGCGGCTCTCTTATCCTTGGGAACAACAGCCCGATCGATGCCTCTACCTTTATATATTATCTTGTTATATTTTACAGCATTATCAATCCGGCTAAGGATTTGAGCAAAGCCGTTTACGCTATTCAGAAGGGCCTTGCATCCATGACTCGCATCGACCGGATCCTGATGGCGGAGGCAACGGTTCGCGATCCTGACGTTGCGAAGTCTATCCGTTTGGAAAAGTCCATTGTGTTCTCCAATGTTTGGTTTAAGTATAAGGATGAATGGGTGTTGAAGGGCATTAATTTGGTGATTCCGAAGGGGAAAACGATTGCGCTGGTGGGACCTTCGGGATCGGGGAAGAGCACGCTGGTTGATCTGATTCCTCGCTTTTATGACGTGACCGAGGGGAGCATTGCGATTGATGGGCTTGATATCCGCGAGGCTAGTTTGCATGATCTTCGAGGCCTGATGGGGAATGTTAATCAGGAGGCTATACTTTTCAACGATAGCTTTTACGAAAACATTGCCTTCGGCGTCGACCATGCTTCCCCAACCGAAGTGGAGCAGGCCGCTCGCATAGCTAATGCTCATGACTTCATCATGGCTACCGACGGCGCTTACTCGGCCAACATCGGCGATCGCGGAGGGAAGCTCTCCGGCGGGCAAAGGCAACGAATCAGCATCGCTAGGGCGATCCTGAAAAATCCTCCGATACTCATCCTCGACGAAGCAACCTCCGCTCTCGACGCCGAATCGGAACGTCTTGTGCAGGAGGCTCTCGAAAACTTGATGCGCAACCGCACCACCATCGTCATTGCCCATCGACTTTCAACAATTCGCAATGCTGATGAGATTTGTGTCATGCACGAAGGAACTATCATTGAGCGCGGATCGCACGATGATTTGCTTGCCCTCAACGGTTATTACAAGCAGCTTTATGAAATGCAAAGCTTTTAATTCTATACATTAATATATATACGCATGAAAACGCATATACTTTTATTAGGCCTCTCACTGCTATTGTCGGCAAGTTGTAGCCGTCCAACGATAGACAATCGGAAAGAGCTTGGCTACTTTTTCGACCGTCCGGCGAAGATTTGGGAAGAAACTTTGCCCCTTGGCAACGGACGGATAGGGATGATGCCCGACGGTGGAGTGAATCGAGAAACCTTTGTACTCAACGAGATCTCTCTTTGGTCGGGCAGCAAACAAGATGCCGACAACCCTAATGCTTACCGATACCTGAGCGCTATCCGTCAGCTCCTTTTCCAAGCCAAGAACGACGAAGCGCAGGAACTTATGTACAACAATTTTGTTTGCAAAGGCGAAGGCAGCGGATTGGGAAACGGAGCCAATGTTCCCTACGGCTGTTTTCAGCTCCTCGGTAATCTACTGATCGACTATGACTTGCCATCAGACGTTCTCCCCGCCTCCTATCGTCGGGAGCTTAACATTACTGACGCCATGGCCTCGGTATCTTTCGAAGTCGATGGCGCTAAATTCTTTCGGGAAGCCTTCACGTCGTTCAGCGACGATATTGGCGTAATCCGCCTGACCACCAACGTGAACGAGGCTCTCAGTTTCTCGATAGGGATGAATCGTCCGGAACACTTTGGCGTGGAAGTATCTGGAAAAGACCTCATAATGCAGGGTCGGCTAAACAATGGAATCGACGGCGAGGGGATGAACTATGCCGCCCGCGTGCGAGTATTGTTGCCGAAAGGAGGTAGCCTGACTGCCTCGGGCTCTGCGCTGACAGTCAAGGATGTATCCGAGGCAATTATCCTTGTGAGCATGGCGACGGACTATTTCGGGAAGAAGCCCGTCGACGAAGTTCTCGCCCTCATCGATGCCGCCTCCAAGAAAGACTACGCCCGATTGCGGAGCGATCACATCGAGGCATATTCCCGCATGTTCGATCGCGTAGCGCTTGACCTCGGTCGCACAAAGAAGGACGATCTGCCGATGCCCGTTCGTCTTGAAGCCTTTCAGAAGGATAAAAACGATCCGGGTCTAATCGCGCTGTACTTCCAGTTCGGTCGGTATCTGCTTATCTCCTCCACGCGTCCGGGCCTCCTTCCTCCAAATCTTCAGGGCCTCTGGGCTAATACCATTCAGACGCCTTGGAATGGTGATTATCACCTCAATATCAATCTCCAGATGAACCTCTGGCCTGCCGAAGTGACCAACCTCTCCGAACTCCATATACCTCTGATCGAATGGACAAAGCAACAGGTGGCGAGCGGCGAGCAAACGGCTAAGGTTTACTACAATGCTCGCGGCTGGGTCACCCATATCCTCGGAAATCTCTGGGAATTTACAGCGCCCGGAGAGCATCCTTCCTGGGGAGCCACCAACACTTCCGCCGCCTGGCTTTGCGCACATCTCTACCAGCATTATTTATACACTAACGACAAGCTTTATCTGGCAGATGTATACCCAGTTATGCGTAGCGCAGCTTTGTTTTTCACCGATATGCTGGTCGAAGATCCAAGGCACAGATTCCTGGTATCCGCCCCTACCACTTCGCCCGAAAATGCTTTCATTTTTAACGGAAAACGAATCCATATCTGCGCCGGCTCCACCATGGATAATCAAATCATTCGAGAACTTTTCAACAATACCATCCAGGCCGCAAAAATCCTCGACATCGACGCAGACTTCGCCAACGAACTGACTGCCAAGCGCGACCGTATCATGCCAACCACTGTCGCACAGGATGGACGAATCATGGAATGGCTCGAACCCTACGAAGAAGCCGAGCCAAACCACCGCCACGTTTCGCACCTCTACGCCCTATATCCAGGCAACGAAATCAGCCTTGCACAAACCCCCGCCCTCGCCGAAGCCGCCCGCAAAACACTCGAAGCACGCGGCGACAAAAGCACCGGATGGTCAATGGCTTGGAAGATAAATTTCTGGGCGAGGCTGCACGACGGCAATCATGCATACAAACTTCTCTGCGACCTGCTTGCACCCGCAATCCGTTATGGCGAAACCGATTACAACGGCATGGGCGGAGGATCCTGTCCGAACCTGTTCTGCTCGCATCCGCCTTTCCAAATCGACGGCAATTTTGGAGCAACCGCCGGCATTGCTGAGATGCTCGTTCAATCGCATGCAAACGTCGTCGAGTTTATTCCGGCGCTGCCCGACGCTTGGACACACGGCAGATTCTCAGGGCTTAAAGTCGTAGGCGGTGCTGAAGTCGCAGCACAATGGGCTGACGGAAAATTGAAACGCGCCGCCTTGAAAGCTTTGACAAACAACGCCTGGAGGATTAAATTGCCCGATCACACCGGCAGCTTTGGGATAGAAATCAACAAAAAGCCTCTATCCTTGCCCGTATTAAACGGGAGCATTAGTGTAGAATTGAAGGAAGGAGAAGAAATTGTGCTCGAGTTTTGATTTTAGAAACCTTGCCCAAAATTCTCACACAATATTTGTGCATTCCAAACAATCGCTATATTTGCGCCCAATAATAATTCAACAAATAAACATGCAATTCTTAGAGATTTTACCGAAAAATAAAATAGCTATCTCCGCTTCCACAAGCTTACCATTTTTCACACCGGGATTTACCCCCCCCGTGAAATATGTGAAAGATTCGTGCGCATTTGATAATTTTCCTTTTAAACAATACCTAGCCTTCCGAACTGATTTCGGAGGGCTATTTTTTTTGGTCGTCAACAATGTTGGTGGCTCCAGCGACCTGTTGACTGAGACTTCCAACATTGTTGGAA
>JAITHO010000076.1 GCA_031279915.1 Tannerellaceae bacterium | reverse complement strand
GCATTTTAAGCGACCCGAACAGGCCGACGCGGAGGCGATAATGCTGCCGATAATGATAGTTGGCGACGGTTTTCTCCCATTCTTCCGTATAAATCCCGTCGCCGGAAATGGATTCGCCTCCGTTAACCGCACGTATGAGGCCGATCTGAACATGCTGATGGAGATAATTAATAATGATGCCCCGCCCTCGGATATTTCGGAGGAATACGTCATCAACCGCAAGGCCGCGCAAGCTCTGGGATTCGCCTCAGCCGACGAGGCGGTAGGAAAACAACTTCAGATAATCAGCTCCGGCCCTGTGAACTATATAGCCAAAGGAACTGTGGTGGGCGTAACCGACGATTTCACCTACGCGACGACCTACGAGGATACCTTCCCCATGGTGATGCTGTCGCGCAAGTTTTTCCTGCACTGCATCATGGTGCGCTTAGCCCCGAACCGGCGATCCGAGGGCCTGGCCACCTTCAATCGCGTATGGAACGAAGTTATCCCCGACTACCCCGCCAACTATACCTTCCTGGGCAATGTTTACGAGCGGATTTATGCCAATGAGTGGAATGCCGAATCGCTGGTGCGGCTGTTCTCGGCCCTGAGCCTGATCGTCGCAAATCTGGGGCTGATAATAATAATGGCCTTTCTGGTGAAACGGAAGACGCGTGAGATAGGCATCCGCAAGGTGCATGGAGCCGGTCGGATTGATATAATCCGGCTGCTTAACGGGCGAATCCTGCTTTGGATTGGGATGGCCTTCGCCCTGGCTGCACCTCCGGCCTACTGGGTGATGGAGCGCTGGCTGGCCGACTTTGCTCAAAAGAGCCGGCTGGAGTGGTGGATATTCGCCATGGCTGGCGCGTCGGTTGTGCTCGTTGCCATCGTCGCAGTGTCATTGCAAAGCCTGCGAGCCGCCCGCATGAACCCTGTCAGGGCGATTAGTTCAAACTGATTCGGGGGCAAAGAAAAAGGGCCGTTGAACATGTACTTTCAACGACCCATGGATAAAGACATTTGGAATAGAGACTTTTTAGGGGTGAAAGATGGGATTCGAACCCACGACCCTCAGAACCACAATCTGATGCTCTAACCTACTGAGCTACATTCACCATGTTTTTCTTTCGGCGACAAAAATACTATAATGATTTTAATCTCCAAATATTCGAGCAGAAAAATTTGGGGCCATGCATGTGTCCCGCCGAAAAATTCCAGGCAAATACTCCGGCACCCCTGTATTGAAGCGGCCAAAAAGGTCGCGAGCCGTACCCGCAAATCGCATCATCATCCTGTAATCATCCTCCCCAAGAGGTATGGCCGGCTCCATACCGTCGTTGGCATAGCTGCGCTCGGCCATTGCTACGGGCACGACGGCGAAATCGACCTTCCCCGCCACCCGCGCCTTATGCCTGTAAACTAATGCATACTCCGCCGAACGGATCCTGGCCTTTCTGAAAGGCGCTTTCTCCACCACTATCTTGATTATCTGACCGCCATAAGTATTTGCGGCCACCATTCCCGACACGAAGTTGCCAAGCGAATAGACTACAACGTTGGAGATATTGCCTCTATAATCCGTAACAATTCGCGAAGGCTGCACCACGTGCGGATGCGATCCCATAATAATGTCGATTCCTTCGCCAATCATGAAGTCGGCCAGCTCATCTTGTTCTCGGTTCTGAAGGAGGCGATATTCGTCGCCCCAATGCATGTTGGCAATAATAATGTCGGCGTTAAGGCTCCGCGCCTTCCGAACGTCGCTGCGAATCTGCTCGCGGTCGATATAATTGACTACGACGGGAGCTTGCGGAACGATGCCGTTGGTTCCGTAAGTATAATTGAGCATAGCGAATCGAACGTTGTTCCATGCGAACATCAGCGGGCATCGAAGTTGGCGCTCGTCGTCGCTACGGAAAGCTCCGGTGTGAGCGATGAGCATCGAGTCGAGCACATCGAGCGTTCGGATGAGGCCCCGACTGCCGCGATCGAGTATATGATTATTGGCGTTGAGGAATAGGTTGAAGCCTGCATCCTTCAAAGCAGATGCAAAGGCGTCGGGTGCGGAGAATTGCGGGTATCCGGTATACGGAGGGCCTCCGAGTGTCACTTCGAGGTTAACGACGGCGATGTCGGCGGCGGCAATTTCGCTTCGGATATGCTTGAAATAGGATGAATAATCGTAGATGCCGTTACGAGCTGCATTCGCGAGCTGCGATTTATGCTGCATTGCGTCGCCGGCGAACAGGAGCGTAACCACTTCCTGTGCCGCAACAAGCTGTATCGCTAAGGATAGGATGGCGGCAAGGAAGCATCTGCTCAATCTCACGGATAAATGGTCTTGGCGGCCGCTTGCCACGTGTTCTTCATCAGCGAAACGATCGTCATGGGCCCAACTCCGCCGGGCACGGGGCTTATATAGGAGCAGAGGGGGGCAACTTGATTGAAGTCGACGTCGCCCGCGAGTTTGTAGCCGGTAGATGTAGCGCTGCTGGGCAATCGCGTAAGTCCAACGTCAATAACTACGGCTCCCTGCTTCACCATATCAGCTTTGAGGAAGTAAGGTTTTCCGAGGGCCACGATGATTATGTCGGCCTGGAGGCACATCTCCCGTAGGTTATTCGATCGGCTATGGCAAACGCTCACGGTGCAATCGCCCGGATAGGCCTTCTGCATCATAAGCATGGCAAGCGGCTTGCCAACTATCCTGCTCCGTCCGATCACGACGCAATGCTTCCCTTTGGTTTCTATATTATAATATCGGATGAGCTCAAGCGCTCCGGCGGGAGTTGCGGGCAGAAAGCATGGAAGGCCTGCAAGCATGCGACCGATATTAATTGGATGGAATCCGTCGACGTCCTTCCGATAGTCTATGGCCTCAATAATTTTGGCTTCGGAGATATGCTGCGGAAGTGGCAACTGAACGATGAAGCCATCGACATCGCTGTCGTTGTTCAAGCCGCAGATACATTCGAGGAGCTCTTCCTCGCAAACATCGTCCTCAAATCTTATAAGCTTGGAACGGAAACCTATCTCGCCGCATGTTCGGACTTTGGCTGCGACGTACGTCTCGCTTGCGCCGTCGTGCCCAACCAGTACGGCTGCAAGGCATGGAGCTTTGCCTCCGTCTCGAATCAATTGCTGTACGTTGGCTGCTATCTCCGCCTTGATGTGAGCGGCCACGGCCTTTCCGTCGATGATGTTGTTCATACTATCTTCTTCTGAAATTGACCAACTTCCTTGGATCGGGCTGCCCTCCCTTGCCGGTCACCATGGAATGCATCATCTTTCGGAGATTCTCGAAATTTTTGAGGAGCATGTTGACATCCTGGATAGTCGTTCCGCTTCCTGCGGCAATCCGACGGCATCGCGAAGAGTTCAGCAAGCTGGGATTGCTGCGTTCCGTTGGGGTCATGGATAGGATAATGGCGTCAAGTTTATTAAAGTTGCTATCGTCCACTTCCTGATTCTTTAACATCTTGCCTACACCGGGAATCATGGCGGCCATGTCTTTGAGATTTCCCATCTTCCTGACATTGCGAAGCTGTTGCTGGAAATCGTTGAAGTCGAACTGATTCTTTGAGATCTTCTTATGAAGTTTCGCGGCCTCTTCTTCGTTGTACTGCTCATTTGCCTTCTCTACTAAGGTAACGATGTCGCCCATGCCGAGTATGCGATCGGCCATTCGTTCGGGGTGGAAGATATCGAGGGCATCCATCTTTTCTCCTATTCCAACGAACTTGATAGGCTTGTCGACCACGGTTCGGATCGAAAGGGCCGCTCCGCCTCGCGTATCTCCGTCGAGCTTGGTAAGGATGACTCCATCAAAGTTCAATCGCTCGTTAAACTCCTTCGAAGTATTGACGGCATCCTGTCCGGTCATTGCGTCAACAACGAAAAGGGTTTCATGCGGGCGGATAGCGTCCTTAATCGCCGCAATTTCCTGCATCATCTGCTCGTCGATTGCAAGACGCCCGGCTGTATCCACGATTACAACGTCGTAACCTTTAAGTCGAGCCTCCTTGATAGCGTTCTGAGCAATGAGAACTGGATTCTTATTGCCGGCTTCATCGTAAACGGTCACCCCGATTTGTTCTCCCAGCACGCGCAATTGCTCGATGGCGGCGGGACGATAAACGTCGCAAGCAACGAGGAGAGGCCGTTTCCCCCGCTTATGTTTCAGCAAGTAGGCAAGTTTGCCGGAGAAAGTCGTTTTACCCGAACCTTGCAACCCCGACATGAGTATCACTGCCGGATTGCCTTTCAGATTAATATCGACGGCACGTCCTCCCATTAGCAGAGCCAATTCATCGTGAACTATCTTCACCATCAATTGCCCAGGCTTCACTGACTTGATGACATTCTGTCCCATGGCCTTTTCCTTGACGGTATCGGTAAACTGCTTGGCCACCTTGTAATGGACGTCGGCCTCAAGAAGAGCCTTGCGAACGTCTTTCAGAGTTTCTGCAATATTGATTTCCGTAATCCGGCCTTCACCCTTCAGGATTTTGAATGATTTCTCTAACCGGTCGCTTAAATTCTCAAACATTCTTCAAGTTTATTTTATTAGTTATAATTCATCACTATGCAAATGTATGGAAAAGCTGCTTCAATTGAAAGCGACGAAGTAATCGCCGGATGCGTCCCGAAGCTGCAAAGCTCGATCGACGGCATGTCAATCCTGGCAGCGTAGCATAGCAATTTGTACGAATGTTGCATTTCTGAAAGCGATAGTTTACCGTAGTTGACGTCAAATGTTCCGCAACTGAAGGCTGGCCTGGACGCTGGCGCCCTGTTTTCGAGCAATCGGCGGACAGCTTGTGCGATTCTCCGTAGTTGCCGATTGCTGACGATTTCATCCGATGAGACTAATCAAATATTTTCCAAGCAACCGTATTCTCGGCCTCGTTTGCGCATTTCTGATCGCTCGGAGAACATTGATATGTGATATACCTTCTGGAATAAGTTAAAAAATCGAAAAATATTTGCAGTTTATTCAGAAAACAAAACCCACGATTTGACCGATAAGAAAATATACATATATTTGCAGCGTTGTTAGTGATAACGGAAGATTCATATTCGAGATAAGATAGACCGGATAACATTTGTAATCTGAACGATTCACAGAAGTTGAGTTGACAAGAACAAATAGAAACAAAAAGATTCTCTCAAAAACGAAACACAAGATTTTTAACGCCAACCGATATATTGCCAACCCTCATATTAAATTCTTTATTGGAAGAAGGTAATATGAGGGTTTTTTCTTTGGGAAGTTTTATGGCTCACCAATAAAATTGTTTTAGGCAAGGGGCGTCCAAAACCGGGCGCAAAGAATTTTATCAGCTCTCTTTTTAGCTCATCTTTATCTATGTCGACGATGCGTTTTGTATGAGCTATGCTTTCACTGTGGATATTTTCGCAGAATAGCGTGATTTGCAATTTATCTCACAAATCGGCGTGAGCGAGGGATTTGGTCAAGGAGCCGGATGAGCTCGTCGAACTCTTTAATACGGCAAGAATTCATCAGGCTTGCAATATTTACCATTTATCTCATAGATTTGTTCTTTTTACAAACGATACAGTGTTTTATTAAAGCCTGCGGGGATTTCTGGTATCGGAAAATCGATTTTCCGGTTCCGGATCATTTGTACTGGCCCCGGAAAATCGATTTTCCGGCTCCGGATGTTTTGTCCTGGCATCGGAAAATCGATTTTCCGGCTCCGGATCATTTGTACTGGCCCCGGAAAATCGATTTTCCGGCTCCGGATCGTTTGTCCTGGCGTCGGAAAATCGATTTTCC
>JAITHO010000039.1 GCA_031279915.1 Tannerellaceae bacterium | reverse complement strand
GGTGAATCGCTGAAGGATACCATACGCATGGTTAGCAATTATGCCGACCTCATCATCATGCGACATTACCTGGAAGGAGCTGCGCGATACGCTTCGGAAATCACCAACGATACTTACCTCACAGAATCCCTGCAATTATTTTCCGCAAGGATTCTTGGCGCACAGAATCCTTGAAATTATTTTCCGCAAGGATTTTGACTGCCCAAATGGGAGTAAATGTGTCAAAAGTATTTTTAATACTTATTTCTCGGATACCTACCTGAGTTCAGATTCAAACTCTCCGGAAGATAAACTGACTTTTGACACAATTTGCTCAACGCCACAATGATGTGGAGGCTCCACAACAGAAATTCCAGAGCCTCCACAACGATGTTAAGGCGTCCGGCAAGAAATATTGGAGCCTCCACAACGATGTTGGACCCAAAAATACGCCCACAAGTTTACAGAACAACATACTATTGCTTAGCAAAAAGGAATGTTTATTAAACAAATCAAAAATCACTCTCCGCTCATGCTTCGGAGCCCGACAAAGCTTGGTCAGTCGCCAAAAAGAAAGAAAGAAACCCAGGTTTGCCATATTTTCGCCCCCCAATCCCGTCAAAGGTTTGCAACCACCCCGCCCTTTGGGCAGCCCTCAAAAAGAGAGGAATTATGCGCCCCGGCTGGCAAATCGGATAGAAGGGCTATATTTGCGAAGCGTTCCTCCAAACGCTTTTTTCATGCATACATAATCTAAAACATATATTCTATCATGGACGATAAAGATTTCAGACTACATAACGGCCCTTGCGGCATTTGCCGGCACGGATGCAGCCGCATCCAAGATACCAAGCTTAATACCTACGACTGGATGTGCGACCTGCCGGAATCGGCTTGCGAAACGAACTACGTGGAAGTTCAATTCAAGAATACCCGAAAGGGATACTACTTGAATGTTAATAATCTGACGCTTGAGAAGGGCGACGTCGTGGCCGTCGAGGCTTCGCCAGGGCATGACATTGGATCGGTTTCCCTCACCGGGCCTCTCGTCAGACTTCAGATGAAGAAAAACAACATGCGAATCGACGGCTCCGAACCCAAGCGCATCTACCGGCGCGCTAAGATTACCGACATGGATAAGTATGACGAAGCCAAAAAGAAGGAACATACAACCATGATACGTGCCCGACAAATAGCCGCCGATATGGGCCTCGCGATGAAAATCGGAGACGTCGAGTATCAAGGCGACGGCAATAAGGCCATCTTTTATTATATAGCCGATGAGCGGGTCGACTTCCGGCAGCTCATCAAGGTCTTTGCCGAAACCTTCCGCGTGCGCATCGAAATGAGGCAGATCGGCGCACGGCAGGAAGCTGGGCGAATCGGCGGAATAGGGCCGTGCGGACGAGAGCTCTGCTGCTGCAGTTGGATGACATCCTTCACCTCCGTCTCAACCGGAGCAGCACGATACCAGGACATCTCCATGAATCCTCAGAAGCTGGCCGGACAATGCGCCAAGCTCAAGTGCTGCATCAACTACGAAATCGATGCCTACGTCGAAGCTCTGCGGCGATTCCCCGCACGCGAAATCGTTATAGAAACGCAGCAGCATTCTTACTATACTTTCAAAACCGACGTATTCAAACGCGAGATAACTTTCTCAACCGACAAAGTTCTCGCCTCTAACCTCGTCACCATCGACATCGACCGCACCTTCGAGATCATCGCAATTAACAAGCGCGGACAAAAACCCTACTCCTTGTCGACCAACGAACGCCCCAAATCGCAGCGCGACGAGCAAGACATTCTGGGACAAGGCAGCCTTACACGCTTCGACCAATCCTCGAAAAAGAAACGCCGCAAGAAACCTGCATCGCCCAACAACAAAAACAATAAACAAGGCTCATGAGGAAGCCACGTCTGCCAATGGCTCTTGCCGCAGCCGCAATACTCTCCCTCCCGCTCTTTTATTCCTGCAGGCCTGAGGTCATTTCGAACAACTATCAGGTGGTCGATGATTCGAAATGGGACAGGAATACTGAGTATCATTTCTCGTTTATGATTGACGACACATCGGCGCCCTACAATGTTATAATCGCAGTGAGGCACTACAACACTTTCCCCTTTCACAATCTCTGGATTTTTTGCCGAGAAGAATCGCCCGTTGGACTGATTGTGCGCGACACCATTGAATGTAAGATTACCGACAAGCATGGGCTATGGACCGGACACGGACTATCCCTGCGCGAAACCTCCTTCCCCATCCGGCACATGCATTATTTCCCCATCCGCGGCCAATACTCCTTCGACATCCGCCAAGGAATGCGCGGAGAATATGTCAGCGGAATAAGAGAAATAGGACTGCGAATCGAGAAGCTATAAGCTTTTAGAGCCCTATAAATGCAAAGAGCCGCCGGACGCATTGCTTGTCCGGCGGCTCCAACATTTATGTATTACCGTTCTCTCTGTTTATCTAATTGCAACTTTAACCGTCTGCTTGCCGGAGCTTACGATATAGATGCCGCGAGCAACATCCAGTCGTACTTCAGA
>JAITHO010000218.1 GCA_031279915.1 Tannerellaceae bacterium | reverse complement strand
GCAGGCACCTCTTCGCCCGTCTCGAGGATAACTATATCCCCCACAACTACTTCTTTTTTAGTTATCTGGCAAATATTCCCGTTGCGAATAACCTTCACCAAAGTGTCGTCGTTAACCTTATTGAGCACTTCAAACTTCTTGTTAGCGCTCACTTCAAAAAGGAAGCCCACGACCGTAGCCAGCAATACCGCGATCAATATCCCCGCAGGCTCAAAAAATACGCTAAAACCCTCGCCCGCAGCAAAAAATTCGTAGCAGGAAACTCCAACCGACAAGGCCAGAGCCACAAGGAGGATAATGATAATAGGGTCGGTGAACTTCTCGAAAAACTGCGCCCAGAGCGATTCCTTTTCAGGCGGCGTCAGAACATTCTCGCCATGCCGCGCGCGGCTTTCAATGACCTGGGCGTCCGTAAGGCCCGTGTAATGATGATGCTTTTGTTCCATATAAAAACTCTTGATTTGATTGTTAATTAAGATACGTATTAATCTGTTTTATAAACTATAAAAGGAGCGGTTCGCAGCCCAAAGCCTCGAGCCGGCATCGCCCCAAAAATCCTGATCAGCCCTAGGAACAACGGCAATATTCCTAAGAACAACGGCAATATTCCTAAGAACAACGACAATATTCCTAGGAACAACGACAATATTCCTAGGAACAACGACAATATTCCTAGGAACAACGGCAATATTCCTAGGAACAACGACGATATTCCTAGGAATAACGGCAATATTCCTAGGAATAACGACGATATTCCTAGGAATAACGGCAATATTCCTAGGAATAATTGCGGCCTTTTTAAGAGCCCTAAGCTTTCCCAAGTATCTCGAAAATCTTTTCCCATATAATTATAAATGAGCTTTCGCAGTTCGTTTTTTTTCTACGGATAAACCGTTTTTCATGCCAAAGAGAGGCCTGATGAGCCTGTATCGCCTGATGCCGAACTCGTATATGAGCCAGGTGATCGCAAATGTTCCTACAACCGATATGGCAAACTTCGGAAAGAATCCGTAATCCAAATCCTTTATGTAATAGAAAATCAAAATTTGTACGGTTTGATGCAGGATGTAGAAGGGATATACCGCCTCGTTGGCATAGCTCAGGCCTTTGGACTCACGGTTCAAATATGCCGCCGCATATCCCATAGCCGCAAGGCACCACGACCACTGATTCACCACTTTAGCAATCGCCAATAAGGTTTTTTGGCCGACAGGCAAGCTGACTCCGAAGCGCAACAACATAAGCAACAAAAAGGCGGCCACCCCAGTAATCACATAAAAATGCCGGTTTTTCCTGACCGCCTCCCAAAAAATATCCTTGAGGCTAACAAGCAGAAAGCCACTGAAAAAGAAGGTGGCATACTGGGCCAAATAAAACCAGTCGCCTATAAGCGTATGCGTCAAAGGGAAGTGAGGCAAAAGAGTTTCCACCCATAAAAAAAGCGGCAGAATAAACACATATATCCCAAACTTCCATCCAACCGCCTTGCCCAAAAGCTGCATAAACCTGCACTGAGGATGCCTCCGCAAATACAAAAAAGCAGGCAAAAAGGCCATGGAATACAACAAAAGATAGGGCAAAAACCAAAGATGATGCCAGGACAGATTCCCCTCAGGATAGGAGCCCGACGCTAATTGGGCAGGCCAAAAGTTGAAAAAGCTGCCGGAAAATCGCCCCTCCACCAATCGCTCCAAATATACCTGCGGAGGAACAATGAAGAGGATGCCGAAAAGCAGCGGCACGAGCAGTCGCTTAAGCCGTTCGCCAATAAATTGCCACAAATTCCGCTTCGAAAGCGCATAATAAGTACCCATTCCTGAGATTATGAACAGCAAAGGCAGCCTCCACTGATTGAGAAAAAACATAGGCACAACAGCGCTTTCATAGATAACCGGATTCTTAAGATGATATTGCCAAGGCACAAAAAACATCCCCGCATGAAAAAAAATGAGCAGACCAAATACTATTACTCTTAGATAATCAATGTCGTATCTGCGCATGCTTTTTTGCTGGTTTTATTAATGCATTCCCACTATGCTTCGCAGTTTCTCTAAGTTGCGACGATAGGCCGGAAACTTAAAGTAGCCATTACCGATAGCCTTGCAGTAGAGGTCGATTATGAAGGCGCTGCTTTGTGTGGCGATGAAGCGATCAAAACTCTCGGAGGCAGTATTAAGGATGTACTTCACTACGCGGGTGTTAAAGCCGAATGTTTCGCTTTTGATGATGCAGTCAACATCGTCAAGGCTTTTCACGAAGGCATAGTTCAGCTGGTTTTCTATCATTGGCGGGATATCCGGGTTCGCAAGCTCGGCGAAATAGAGCATGAAGCAGTCGTTAGTCATGCCGTACTTGTCAAATAGATTCATAATGACACGCTCGTGCGTTCCGGTTATCTTAATATCGTCAATGTGGATCAGAGTTTTACCTTCTACCAGAGCTTTATCAACATGAAACTCATCGCCGCATATAAGATTGTAACGCTGTTCGGCCGACATCAGCCCGTAATCGTCGCGATACGAAACCGTGCGGTATATCTTGGCTTCTTCCACCGCCTGAAAGTTGTTTTCAAACAACCAAATGTTCAGCCTGTCCGTAAAATATTTACATATATGAAACGATGCCGCCGGTATATGCGAATATGCGCTAGGCAGGATAACGATAGGCTCGCCGCCGTATTGATCAGCGAAACAGTCTGCAATGAACTTCTCGGCCAGGTTATAGCCATATCTGCGGGCTATATTCAATGCTCCGTGCTTAAACTTTGAGTATTCTTCGGGAATGAACCCGTATTCGCCCTCTCTGCGTATTTCGTACAGGGCAAAGTGTCTGAGCTTACGCATATAATAAGCTTTTTTGTAGGTCAGACATTGTGTAGTTAGCCGCAATCAGCAGAGCTCTGAATCCGTTGCGGCGGGCTCCTTCATAGTCGGCTTTCGGATTATCGCCAACGTGCATAATCTCAGCCTTGGATATGCCGGCCATGCAGCTTATGTGCTCAAAGAAAGCTGCAGATGGCTTTGATGCCCCTATCTCATCGGAAAAGACAAAAAAAGAAAAGTATTGCCCGATACCCATTGCTTTCAGCGTTTCGCGCATCACCGGCCCTTCCGCAAAGCCCGTATTGCTACCTATATTAAGGGATATTCCTTCGGAGCGAAGCTCGGCCAGTATTGCCGGAATGTCTGCGTGCAGAAGCAGAGGCGGATGCTTGGCAAATAAACTGTTTGACTCTTCAAAAAGATAGTCTACGGTAGCGGCTGTAACGGCTTCGCCTTTGATTTTCTCCAGAATTATCCGGTACATATATTTTGCAGGCGCCTTGCGACCGCTTATTTCATTGTAACGATCGAAGATTTTGTCTCGCTCAATCACCACAGCTTGAATACGCTCTGCATCTGAGTGCGGCAATCCGCATATATCTGCAATCAACTCGGCTCTCTTCAGCCGGAATAGGGGATTCGAACGGATCAGGGTCATCCATAGATCAAAGGATACGTGCCGAACCTTCCTCATCCTTGCACCATCTGAATGATCGCCAGCCGTCCGCCTTCCTCTTTTGAGAGGAGGATTTGCTTGCCGTCGGTGAGCTCAACGGCTTGTCCGATCGGAATCGGTTTCTTTTCCGTATTGTCTTCCATCTGATGAAGACGTTGGTTGACGAGCAGCCACTTGTTTTGATGAAATACGAAATAGCCGACGGGCTTCTTCTGATCCGTGGTAAGCTTTTCGTTGGGCGATATGTTGCGGTTAGCGTGCCAGGGATAGAGGTACTGGTTGTTGTATACCATCAGCCGGTAGTCGTCAGGAGTGAATGAACCGACCCGGCGGGAGGAATAGAGGTTGATAAGGGGAAGGACGCCCTTGTATTCCGTTCCGCAAAACGGGCATCGGGGTTTGGTTGTGTTGTCGAACACGAACCACTTGTGCCAGCAGGATGGATTGGAGCAGGGCTGCATCAGATCGACGGTTTTCAGCAGAGCTTCCTCCCATTCGCCGGCTGTGGGACGCATCGACGGATTGTGGAGGCTGTCGATAAGGGAGCGATCGAAGAGGTTCTTCAGATAGGGGCCGCACACGGTGTAGGGAATCTTGCTCGGATCGCTTTGAGGCAGTTGCGACGCCTGGAGCGAGGCCAGCTTCACGCGATTGATTGTGTTGAAGGGATGCTCCACGAAGAGCGCTTTCGATCCCATCGACAGCTCCTCGTCTTCACGACTGTCGAGAGAGTAGACTTTCCCGCCTCGCAACGGATGGCGGTAGAGGAGGTACATGTATATCATCACCGACAGAGCATGGCGGTCGGTTGCAATGCAAGGAAGTTTCCTTGCCGGATCGTTGCTGGCTAGGCGCTGCGTTGCAATCACCTCCGGGGCGATAAAATCGGGAGTGCCCAATACGTCGGGCGGGTATTTGCCGGGAACAACCAGCCCGTCGATGTCGATGATTGCCGCCTTGCCGGTGGTGGGATCGACAAGCACATTCTTGTACGACAAGTCGGAGTGGGCCAGACCGGCGGCATGAAGTCGACGAACCGCCCTGCTGATCCGAATGCAGATCTGGAAGTATTTAAACCAGTCGCCGCGCTCTTCGGGAGCCAGAAATTGATTTTGATTCTTGGCCGATGAGAACCATTTGCCCTCCTTTTCTTTGCCTTTTATCCCAAGGGTATCGCCGTTCTTCGAACCTATACCAAAGAAGAAGTTCTTTGGGTATGTGGGGCAAATCAATCCAAGTTTGCCGTTGTACTCCACGATCTTTTGGGGCCAGCAATAGAGGTCTTGCCAGTATTCGCCGCCTGGCTGGTTGAAGATTTTATCTCTATACCCGCCGGTTATATTCTCCAGACGCTCTTTGCTATTGCTGTCTTGCTTCTGCTTGAAGAAGGCGACAACGTATGATTTATCTGGGCTGAAGTATACGTCTTTCATGGTTCCGGAACCGATAATCTCGTCGACAAAGGCTACCGGAGTGCCGTCGGTTGCAGTAATTTTTATTGTGTTCGCCATGTCCGTTAATATAATGTTATTGCTTCCGCAGATTATGTGAGCGTTATTGGAGTGGTTTTAATACATGATTGCTATCGTTCGGTCGTCGTGATTCCCGCGCGACCAGAAGTCTAACCAGTTGAGGAGCTGCGGAGCCGAGTTCTTATTATTATCCGTTAATTCTACTCTGACGCCGTCTTCGTTTTTGCCATGGAGATCGTCCCAGAGGGCGTGCCACTTCTCGATTCGCTTTAGATTGGCGTCGGTTTCGAACTTCGGATCGGTAACTCCATCTGTCATCAGTATGAGGGCGGTGAAATCGGGGACGATGTCGATGCGCAATCGGTTGTAGAGCTCGGTGGGATTGTCGACAATGCCTGGCATTGTCAGGAAGCGCGTTTGTCCGGCAAATTCTCCACCGTCGGGCTCGCCCAAGACTCTGAGATAGGAGGTGTCTCGACCATAGATTCCCATGCCGCCGTCGCCAACCCAGAAGGATCCAACGAACCACCCGAAGCTGAACTTGCGGCAGATGGCGGCCAATAGTGTGGTTGCATAGTCTTTCACGGCCCGACCCTTCGACTCGGC